>CALFRR010000192.1 GCA_937919435.1 uncultured Alphaproteobacteria bacterium
CTGACCGCCCCGGTTCCCGGCTGGACCAAGGACGCGCCGTCGCCGGCCCGCATCGCCGGCCAGACGCTGACCATCGGCGCCAACACGAAACACGCCGACGGCGCGCTCGCCTTCATCCGCTGGTACACCAGCCCGGCCTCGCAGGTCGCCTTCGCCAAGGCCGGCGTCATGCCGAGCCGGCTCGCCACCTACGAATCCGACGAGATGAAGAAGCTCGGCAACTACGCCGAACTGCGCGGCTGGGCCGACTATCTCCACGCCCACGGCCGCATGGAGGCGACGCCCGCCGACTTCCCGAAACTCTCCGCGGCGATCGCCACGGCGATGCAACGGGTGATCGTCCAGGGCGCCGACCCCAAGGCGGCGCTCGACGAGGCCGCCGCCGCCTACAACGACCAACGCGGCTGATCGGCCTTCGGCCACCGGACCGCGCCGTTCCGCGTCCACCGAGATCAGTGTCGCCGGCTCGACCACGCCGGCGGCCTCTCTCGGTGCGCGCTCCCGAGACCCGATCGAGCCCGTCCCGAGGGCTCGATCCGACCCGAAGCACCGTCCGGCGACGGTCGGTCCGCCCGACCCACGACCCGACCATCCAGTCATCAAGCGGAGACGAAGTCATGACCGAACAGATCCATAGCCGTTCCGACGTGGTCGTCGCGGGCGGTGGCCCCTCGGGCCTCGTCGCGGCGATCGCTGCGGCCCGCGCCGGCGCCCGGACCACGCTCGTCGAGCAGTACGGCTTCCTCGGCGGCATGGCGACGGCGGCCTCGGTCGGCCCGTTCTCGCCGTTCCACTACGACGATCAGCAGATCACCATGGGCATTCCCCAGGAACTGGTCGAGCGGCTGATGAAGGCCGGCGGCTCGACCGGACACCTGAAGTGCATCCCGGAATACGGGTCGGGCTCGTACATGGCCTACTTCGACCGTGAGGTCTACAAGACCGTCGCCTTCGACATGATGGAGGAGGCGGGCGTCCGGATGCTGCTCCACACCTTCGTCGGCGGTGCGGTGGTCGACGACGCCGGCGCCAGTGCCCGCAAGCGGGTGCGCGGCATCCGCGTCTGCAACAAGTCGGGCTTCCAGCAGGTGCTGGGCGACGTGACGGTCGATGCCACCGGCGACGGCGACGTCGCGGCGGCGGCCGGCGCGGAGTTCAAGTGGGGCCGCGACGGCGACGGTCTCGGGCAGCCGATGACCATGTTCTTCGAGATGGCGAACGTCGACGTCGCCGCGATGCGCGCCTACATGGCCGCCCATCCGGAAGATTTCGAGTGGACCTCGGATCTGAAGTCGCCGCACCCGCTGCCGGCCAGCCTCAACCAGGAGTATTTCGTCGCCCAGGGGTTCAAGAGCTTCGTCGCCGCGGCCAAGGCGGCCGGCGATCTCGAACTCGGCCGTGACACCGTGCTGCTCCAGAGCACGATGCGCGAGGGTACGATCGTCTTCAACTCGACCCGGATCGGCAAGCTGAAGGGCACCGACGTCGACGAGCTGACCCGGGCCGAGGTCCTCGGCCGCCGCCAGGCGATGTCGCTCGCCGCCTTCATGAAGAAATACGTGCCCGGTTTCGCCGACGCCTACGTCTCCTCGACCGGGATGCAGATCGGCGTGCGCGAGAGCCGCCACGTCATCGGCGAATACGTCCTCGCCCAGGACGACGTGGTCGAAGGCCGTCGCTTCCCGGACGTGGTGGCGCGCGGATTCTTCCCCGTCGACATCCACGATCCCTCGGGCTCGAAGGGCTATCAGGCCGGCGGTTCGACCTGGATCAAGCCGAAGGGTCCCTACGACATCCCGTTCCGCTGCCTGGTCCCGCGCAATCTCGACGGTCTGGTCATGACCGGCCGCAACATCTCGGCCAGCCACGAGGCGCACGGCTCGCTGCGCGTCCAGGGCACCGCCTTCGCCATCGGCCACGGCTCCGGTGTCGCCGCGGCGGTGGCGGCGCTCGCCGGCGTCGCCCCGCGCGACGTCGACGTGCGGCGAGTGCAGGAGGTGCTGATCGCCCAGCACGCCAATCTCGATCTCGACGGCTCCAACTCCTGGCGCGCCGCCGAGTGAGATCGGGCGGCCGGGGCGATCCGGCCGCCACGATCGCGTGGTGAGGTGGCCCCACCCGACCGGACGGATCGGTGGCCTCGGTGGCCTTGGGCCCATCGGGGCCGTCACACCGCCGGTCCGATGCCGCCGGCCTCCTCGTGGACCTCGGCGGGCGTACGCCCGCCGTGCGTCGCGTGAGGTCGGTCGAAGTTCTCGTCGTCGATCCACCGTCCGATGCCCGGCGCGAGGGCCGGCAGGTCGATGCCGAGCGGATCTGTCGCCTCGACGAGGAGTCGGGCCTCCGGCTCCGCAACGAGGTCCCCGAAGCGGCAGGTCGAGGCGAAGCTGCACGAGGGTCGTCGTCCGGCGATCGAGGCGAACCAGACCCCGGGGTACGATGCGGGGTTCGACGCCGAGACGCCGACGAGGTTCACCCACGAGAGCGCGATCGGCAACGAGCCGCCGGCGGCGCTCGTCGAACGGTCGTCGCCGGCCGGCCCGCCGTGACCGCGACCACCCTCGGCAAGGCCCGGCCGGATGCCAGAAGGACGGGAGAGGTCGGATTCGACCGGATGCGGCGACCGGATCGGACGCACCGGAGGTGACCGGCGGGCGGAAGGATTTGTCTCGACGGCGACGAGACGGGATGGAATCGCCGCCGTCGAGACGGTCGTGCCGAGGGGGGTCAGCGCCCGGCGCGACACCGGAACGGGCCACACGGGGGACGGGGAGGTTCAGTGCCCGCCGCTCGTGTCGATCGGCCCGCCCGGCTTCGGCGCCATCCAGATCAGGGTGGCGGCGAAGAGGAAGACGATGGTTATGGTGGCGAAGATGTCGAGGGTCGCGAGCATCACGCTCTGGCCTTCGACGATGCGTGCGAGCGAGGCGACGGCGACGTCGGGCGAAGTGCCGGCCGCGACCATGCCGTCGATCACTGCGCGGTCGTGGATCATCGCGCCGACGATCTCGGTCTGGTTGGTGCGGGCGGCGTTCGACCATCCCGTCTGCACCAACGAGGTGGCGAAGGCGCCGGCGAGCGTCCGCATGAAGTTGGAGAGACCGGCGGCGTTGGCCTGCTCGTGCTCCTCGACGCTCGCCATGGCGAGACCGGTCGCCGGTACGAAGAACATCACCATGAACGGACCGGTGAGCAGCGTCGGCCAGGCGAGGTCGAGGAAGGTGACGTCACCGTTGAAGCCGGTGCGCCAGGCGGTCATCGCACCGAGCCCGAGGATGCCCAGACACAGCACCGCGCGCGGGTCGAAGCGTTCGGCGGCGTGGCCGACGACGGGAGCCGAGACGAAGGCGAGGATCCCCATGATGCCGGTCGAATAACCCGCCCAGGTCGCGGTGTAGCCGAGGTTGATCTGCATCCACAACGGCAGGATGACGATCGAGGCGAAGAAGGCGCCGAAACCGACGGCGAAGGTGACCGCCGCGGCGGTGAAGCCGCGATGGCGGAAGATCCTCAGATCGACGATCGGATGCTCCTCGGTGAGTTCCCAGATCAGGAAGGAGAGGAAGCCGACCACCGCGACGACCGCGAGCCAGCGGATCTCCGCCGCAGCGAACCAGTCGTGGTTGCGCCCCTCGTCGAGCATGATCTGCAGGGCGCCGACCCAGATCACCAGAAGGAGCAGGCCGATCCGATCGATCTTCGCCGGCCCGGTCGGGTCGGGAAGGCCGCGGGTGGTGAGGACCACGATCGCCCCCCCGATCAGGGCGACCGGCACCTTGATGTGGAAGATCCACTGCCAGCCGATGCCGTCGCAGATGATGCCGCCGAGGATCGGACCGGCGATCGGTCCGATCAGTGTGGTCATCGCCCACAGCACCGCCGCGCCCGTCGCCTTCTCCTTCGGGAAGATGCGCAACAGCAGCATCTGCGACAGCGGCATGATCGGGCCGCCGGCGAAGCCCAGGGCGACGCGGCCGAGCACCAGTTGGCCGAGCGTTTGCGACAGCCCGCACAGGAGCGAGATCGCGGCGAAGGCGAAGTAGCAGACGACGAACACCCGGAGCGCTCCGAAGCGCCGGGTGAGCCAGCCGGTGAGCGGCACCGTGATCGCCTCGGCGACGGCGTAGGAGGTGATCACCCACGAGCCCTGCGTCGAGGAGACGCCGACGGCACCGGCGATGGTCGGCACCGAGACGTTGGCGATGGTCGAATCGAGCACCACCAGAAAGTTCCCGGTGCCGATGGCCAGCGCAGCGACGATCAGCTGCGCTCCGGTCAACCTCGGAACGTCGTCTTCGAACCCGGCCGTCATCGCGTCCTTCCGCTCACTTCGACACGTCGACGTCGACGGTCATCGACAGACCCACCTGGAGCGGATGGGCGGCGAGTTCCTCGGGGTCGAGGGCGATGCGCACCGGCACGCGCTGCACCACCTTGATCCAGTTTCCCGTGGCGTTCTGCGCCGGGACGATCGAGAAGGCCGCACCGGTGCCGCCGGAGAGTCCGACCACCCGGCCGGTGAACGGCACCGAGGAGCCCCAGAGATCGGAGACGAGCCGCACCTGCTGACCCGCTCTCACCTTCTCGAGTTGGACCTCCTTGAAGTTGGCGTCGACCCAGGCCTCTCGGAGCGGCACCACCACCATCAGCGTCATGCCGGGCTGGACCCGTTGGCCGACCTGGACCTGCCGACGCGAGACGACGCCGTCGACCGGAGCCCGGATCACCGTGCGTTCGAGGTCGACCTGCGCCCGCTCGAGCATCGCGCGGGCGCCCCGCACCTCCGGATGGTCTTCGACGGTGGTGTCGGCGACCATCGCGTCGTTGGCGTCGCGCTGGCCGACGGCGGCGTCGCGGCCGGCGGCGGCCTGGGCACGGGCGGCCTTGGCGGCGGCGAGATTGGCGCGGGCGTTGCGGTCGGCGGTCTCGACCGCGGTCAGCTCGTCGCCGGAGACGGAGCCGTTGCCGGCGAGCGCCCTGCGGCGATCGAAGTCGATCTTCGCCTTCTGGGCGGCGGCCTCGGCGGCATGTTCCTGGGCTTCGGTCCGGTCCTGGTCGGCCTCACGGGCGGTGACCTGGGCCTCGAGCCCACGCACCGAGGCGAAATAGCCACGCACCCGGCGCAGCGCGCCGTCGAGGGCCGCGTCCGCCTGGGCGAGGGCGATCCGTGCGTCGGTGTCGTCGAGACGGACCAGCACGTCGCCGCGTTTCACGGTCTCGGTGTCGGAGACGAGGACCTCCGCCACCGGCGCCGCGACCTGCGGCGTCACCTGGGCGACGTCGGCGCCGACATAGGCGTTGTCGGTGACCGCGTGCTTCGACAGCACCAGCGCGTCGTAGGTCCACCAGCCGCCACCGACCACGGCGACGCCGAGAAAAAGAAGCCCGAACAGCTTCTTGCGCGACTGCGGCCGAGTCTGTGCGGCATCGGTCGCCGGTTCGGCGACCCGCGGAGAATGCGACATGTCGTTCACGGGGTCTTCTCCATCGGGCGATAACCGCCCCCGAGGGCGCGGATCAACTGCACGTCGAGGCCGAAGGCGGAGGCCCTCAGCGCCGAGGCGGCACGGCGGGAGCCGATCAGTGCTTCTTCCGCGGAGAGCACTTCGAGATAGGTGGCGAGACCGCCCTTGTAGCGGTCGCTCTCCACCCGCCAGGCCCGTTCGGCGGCCGTTTCCGCACGGCTCGTCTCGGCGAGGCGTTCGACGAGTTTGCGCTTGGAGACGACGGCATCGGAGACCTCGCGCAGCGCCCGGGTGACGGTCGAATCGTAGGTCGCGACGGAGAGGGCGTATTCCGCCTCCGACGCCTTCTGTCCGGCGACCAGGCGTCCGCCTTCGAAGATCGGCAACGACACGGTCGGGCCGATCGAGCCCAGACTGGAATTGGATCTGCCGAGCCGGTCGAGGCCGAGCGATTGCTGGCCGATCGAGCCGACCAGATTGACGTTCGGATAGAAGGCCGCCTTGGCGACGTCGATCCGCTTCGCCGCCGCTTCGGCCCGTTCGCGGGCCGCGACGATGTCGGGACGGCGGCCGACCAGTTCGGCCGGCAGCGACTTCGGCAGACCGAGGAGGCCGCGACCGGCGATCTTCGGCCGCGAGATCGACAGCGCACGATCCGGACCGGCACCGACGAGGGCGGCCAGAGCGTTCCTGGCGAGCGCGATCCGCTCGTCGATCTCCACCGCCTGGGCACGCGTCGACGCTTCCGCCGACTTGGCCCGTTCGAGAGCGCCTTCGTTCTCGAGCGCCTGGGCGTGGCGGTCGCGGATCAGCCCGAGCGTCTGGGTCCGCACGTCGACCGCTTCGCGGGCCGCATCGCGCTCGGCATGGAGCACCGCGAGTTCGGCATAGGCGCCGGCGATCGCCGAGGAGAGGAGGAGACGGGCGCTCTCCGCTTCCGCCTCGGCGGCGCGCGCCTCGGAGGTGGCGGCGGCGAGGGCCGCGCGGTTCTTGCCCCAGAAGTCGATCTCCCAGGAGGCGTCGAGCAACACCAGACCGCCCTCGCGCCAGTCCTTCGGCACGAAGTTCTCACCGATCAGGTAGTTGTAGCTCTGCTTCTCCCTGTCGATCTTCGCCGAGGCGCCGACCCGCGGCATCAGCCCGGCGCGCGACGCAGAGACCGACGCACCGGCCAGCGCCAGCCGGGCGCGGGCCGCCGCGATGTCCGGCGCGTCGGCGAGCCCTTCCTCGATCAGCGCGGTCAGCTGCCGATCCCCGTAACCACGCCACCAGCCGGTCTCGGGCCAGCGCGCCTCGTCGCGTCCGGCGAGCGACCGGTCGGCGGCGAACGTTTCGATCGCCTTGGGGGCGGTGAGAGCGTGGTTCTCGGGCAGGACGGCACCGCAGCCGGCGAGCGGCAACACGGCCAGAAACAGCAGTCCGGGACCGGCGGGTCGGATTCGGTCGAGGTCCATCGATCCCTCACAACATAACCGTACGGTTTGGTTTTGTTATGCGGATCTCTTGCGGACGTCAAGCGCGGCTTCTAGATTTCCCCCGGGGGAAGGCAGGGAAAGATGCGGGTCAAGACGGATCAGAAAAGGCGAGCGATCCTGGCGGCGGCGGTGTCGGTGCTGGAGGAGATGGGCCATGCCGGCGCCAGCATGTCGGCGATCGCGGCCCGTCTCGGCGGGTCCAAGGCGACCATCTACGGCTACTTCTCGACCAAGGAGGAGTTGTTCGCGGCGGCGATGACCGAGGCCCTCAGGGGCAAGGCCGTGACTCATCTCGCCAAGCTCGACGCCGACGGTGACATCGAGGCCGATCTCCTCGCCTATGGCCACGCCTATCTCGACTTCATCGCTCTGCCGGAGCTCGTGGCATTGGCCCGCCTCGCCCTGTCCGAAGCCGGCACCAAGACGTCGCTCGGTGTCGAGCTGATGCGGCAGGGTCTGCTGCCGGCGATGCGGGACATCGCCGACCGCCTCGAGCGCCGAGCGGCGAGGGGAGAACTCGTCATCCCGGATCCGTTGATCGCCGCCTACCATCTCAAGGGGCTGCTCGACGCCGGCGTGTTCGAACCGAGACTCCACGGCGAACCACCGCTGTTCGATCGGTGTGTGGTGGTGAGATCGGCGGTCGACGTGTTTCTGAGCGCCTATGGAGCTCCGGCGGCGAGATGCCATGGCACGATCGTCGTGCGCGACGAAGCCCCGCCGATCCGACCGGAACTCCCCTAGAACGACGACGAGGATGCGGCCCCGGTCCGGGCACCCGGTCCACGGCTTCCGCCGGCGGACCGGCCGGCAGGTTCGCGGGGCGTGGTTCCGGGGTAGCCCCCCGACACTGAAGGTCGGGTCTCGGGGCAGGTGCTCGCGTACTTGCCGCCGACCGTTCTCGCGCGCCGTGCCGTCCGCTCCCGCGCGCCACACGAAGCCCTCTCTGGCGACGGGAACGCCGCCGCGCGGGCGCCCCTCCGCGGTCCGCCACGCCGCTCGCCGACACGTCGACGCGAGCGGCGGGCGAACCGGATCAGGCGGCGGCGCGGATGTGGCGGAGGAACCCGCCCATCTCGCTGCGCAGCCGATCGGCGCGGTTGGCGACTTCCGACGCCCGTTCCAGGATCGACGTCGAGGCGGAGCTGGAATCGTGGGCCGCTCGGGTGACCCCGACGATGTTCTCCGAAACCTCCGCCGTCCCGTGCGACGCCTCCTGGACGTTGCGGGCGATCTCGGCCGTCGCCGCACCCTGCTCCTCCACCGCGGAGGCGATCGCCGCGGCGAGGTTCGACATCTGCGAGATCGACGCTCCGATCGCTTCGATCGCCCGGGTGGAAGCGGTGGTCGCCCCTTGGATCTCCCCGATCTGCGTACCGATGTCGGCCGTCGCCTTGGCGGTCTGATCGGCCAGTTGCTTCACTTCCGCCGCGACGACGGCGAAGCCCTTGCCCGCCTCGCCGGCCCGCGCCGCCTCGATCGTGGCGTTGAGCGCCAGCAGGTTGGTCTGCGAGGCGATGGCGTTGATCAGCCCGACGATCGATCCGATCCGTTCGGCGGCGGTGGCCAGCCGGACGATGGTCGCCGACGAGGCGTCGGCGTCACGGGTCGCCACGCCCGCCATCTCGGTCGAGCTCGCGACCTGGCGGGAGATCTCGCGGATCGAAGCGGAGAGCTCCTCGGAAGCGGCGGCGACCGTCTGGACGTTGCCGGAAGCCTGCTCCGCCGCGGCGGCGACCGCCGTCGACTGACGCGAGGTTTCCTCGGCCGCCGCACTGGTGGTCTGGGCGGCCGACTGGAGCGCCTCCGCCGACGACGCGAGGCTGTCCACGATCGCCCCGATCGATGCCTCGAGGCTGTCGGCGAGTTCGCGCATCGCCTGCCGCCGCGCCTCCTCCGCCTTCTCCGCGGCCGTGGCCGCCTCGGCCTCCAGCCGCCGGGCCTTCACCGCGTTCTCCTTGAACACCGCCAGCCCCTTCGCGACGTCGCCGCATTCGTCGCCGCGCTCCGAGCCGGTGACGATCACTTCGAGGTCTCCACCCGCGAGACGGTTGAGTTCGCCGACCGACCGGTTGAGCGGTCCGGCGATGCCGCGCGTGGCGACCAGCCAGCCGGTGGCCACGCCGAGCAGGATGCCGGCGAGGGCCACGACGACCATCAGCGTGACCGCGCTCGAAGCCGAAAGCTTCGATTCGTCACTCAGCGCCTGTCCCCGGCGGTCGAGCTCGTCGACATAGGCCTTGATCGCCGACTGGAGCCGATCGGAGACCGCCCGGCTCGCCACCACCGCGGCATTGACCAGTTTCTGCCCCTCTCCGAGCTGGACCGAAGCGCTCACCTTCCGAGCGGTCGCCTGGCTCTCGGCGAGGCTCTTCGTGTAGTCGGCGAATGCGGCCTCGATCGCCCTGAGCTTGTCCAACGCCACGGCATCCGCGCTCGCCTTGGACTTCTGCAGCCGCTCCTCGAACTGCTTCCGGTTGGTGGACGCGGTTTCGGTCGCCGCCTCGAGGGTCGCCGCGGAGGGATCCGCTGCCATCCGATACTCGGACCGGTTCATGATGATGAGGTTCTGGTTCATCCGGGCGCCGAGAACGGTGACGTCACCGAGGGCATCCAGATCGACGAGCGTGTGACCGACCGCCTGCAACCGCGTCACCCCCACGACGGAAACCACGATGGTCACCGCGCTCATGAAAGCGATCAGCAGAACCAGCTTGGTCTTGATCCGCAGATCACGCATCGACATCGACATCTCCCATGCAATCGCAGCATACCAGCCGCGCAAATCAAAGGGAGGCCTGAGTGAAAATGTCTAACGAAACATGACCAACGTCGATAAATTCACTCGGAATATAAAGAATTTCGAGATTTGAAATGTTATTTTTTCGTTTATTACGCTGCGTGATGCGATAACGATTTCCAGACACGACCAGGATGACGCCCCGATAACGCCACGAGAGACCCCGAACACCCCGGCACAAAAGTGAGATTCGGCAGACGAACCACCGATCTTCACTCGACATTTTCGTAAAAAACAGCCGATCTACACGATGAACATCGTCGATCCGAAGGAAACGATCGATGTTTCACCCGAGCCTGTGGATGGAGCGGAACGCGTGATCGTTCCGCCCCGAATGTCTCCGGCCCCTGCCCGGCGGATCGAGAACGGAATGTTCGCGGCGAATGCTCCGAGAGAGCCCGTTCGGTGCGGCGAGACCGAGTCGCCCGCGAAGCGCTCGCCGCCGGCGCGGGCCGGCCTCTTCGAACCGGCCCACGAGGAGACGATCCTCCAAGATGCGGTCCGCGTCGGCCGCCTCATATCGAGTTCACGAAATTCGGACTCGTCCGAATTTCGTGAGTCACGGCCTGACCGGCC
>CALFRR010000193.1 GCA_937919435.1 uncultured Alphaproteobacteria bacterium
AAGGATTTCGTCGCCAGCGGCACCGCCGCCGTCGTTGGAGCGGTTTATAGCCATCACCCCCGAACCCGTCAACACCGCCTCCGAACTTTTTCAAACCCAACCCCCAATCACCCTGGGGACAAATGAAATTCAACAAACGAAAACAATCGCCTAGGGGAGTTGAAAAATATCCGGCTACCGTCGGGACGCTCGCTTCGACCCGCCTTCCACCGATATTCGAAGCCTGGAACCACCGCTCCCCCTCCCCCTCGAGACGCCTCGTCGCACGACGAAAGAGTGGGGATGAAGGCCGCTCCGACCTCCCCCCCGGACGTCCAGCATCCGGCGGAAATCCTTCCGAATGCTATATATGAACGAATTCGAATATATGCGGATATGAGCCCCGAAGCGGAGCCCGGCGAACGCGCGTCGCACCGACCACCGGCCGGAAATCCGCCAGGGAGGACTTCATGGCCCATGTCGTCGTGCTCGGCGCCGGTCTCGGCGGCGTCATCATGGCCTACGAACTCAGGGAGAAGCTCGGCTCGGCCCATCGCATCAGCGTCGTCAACCAGGGCAGCCGCTATTCCTTCGTCCCGTCGAACCCGTGGGTGGCGGTCGGCTGGCGCGAGCGCGAGGCGATCGAGGTCGATCTCGGGCCGGTCTTCGCCCGCCGCGACATCGCCCTCCATCCGGAAGGTGCCCGGCGCCTTCATCCCGACGAACGCCGCATCGAACTCGTCGGCGGCGCCTCGCTCTCCTACGACTGGCTGGTGATCGCCACCGGTCCGGATCTCGCCTTCGACGAGATTCCGGGCTTCGGTCCGGACGGCCACACCCGGTCGATCTGCCGGGTCGACCACGCGCTCTCCGCCCGCGACGGCTTCCGCCGCCTGGTCGAGACCCCCGGGCCGGTGGTGATCGGCGCCGCACAGGGCGCCTCCTGCTTCGGCCCCGCCTACGAGTTCACCTTCATCGTCGACAAGGCGCTGCGCGACGCCCGCGTCCGCGACCGCGTGCCGATGACCTTCGTCACCCCCGAACCCTACATCGGACACCTCGGCCTCGACGGGGTCGGCGACACCAAGAGCCTGCTGGAGAGCGAACTGCGCCAGCACCACGTCAAGTGGATCACCAACGCCCGCCTCGCCTCGGTCGACGCCACCGAGATGACCGTCGAGGAGATGACCGAGGACGGCGCCGCGGTGAAGAAGACCCACCGCCTGCCCTTCGTCTTCTCGATGCTGCTGCCCGCCTTCCGCGGTGTCGAGGCGATCCGGGGCCTCGACGGTCTGGTCAATCCGCGCGGCTTCGTCCTCGTCGACGAGCACCAGCAGAACCGGAAGTATCCGGAGATCTTCGCCGTCGGGGTCTGCGTCGCGATCCCGCCGATGGGGCCGACCGCGGTGCCCTGCGGCGTCCCGAAGACCGGTTTCATGATCGAGTCGATGGTCACCGCCACCGCCACCAACATCGCCCGCCTCGTCGCCGGCCAGAAGCCCAACGCGCGCGGCAGCTGGAACGCCGTCTGTCTCGCCGACTTCGGCGACGGCGGCGTCGCCTTCGTCGCCCAGCCGCAGATCCCGCCGCGCAACGTCAACTGGTCGTCGTCCGGTCTCTGGGTCCATGCCGCCAAGATCGGCTTCGAGAAGTACTTCCTGCGCAAGATCCGCACCGGCGTGTCCGAAACCTTCTGGGAGAAGATCGCCCTCCGGACCCTCGGCATCGAGAAGCTCAAGGCGGTGGTCACCGATCCGGCCGGCGAAGATCGGACGAACGTCTGACGCACCGGCCCTGCCCGGCGGGCAGGGCGCATGCGAGGATCGGCCGGGTCGCACGGCGGCGACGGGCGGGAGGCGGCATGGCGAACTGGGCGTGGAGCACCTACGACCATTGGGGCTATGCCGCGCTCGCCCTCGTCGGCACCGGTCTCGCCTGTTTCGTCCTCGCCCGCCTCCTGGTCGCGCCGCGACTGCGCGGCCACCTCGCCACGATCGAAGGAGTCGCACCGCCCTTCGTCGGGGTGATCGGCATGTTGTTCGCCCTGACCCTCGCCTTCCTCGCCAACGACACCTGGGCGGCACACGACCGGGCGATCGCCGCGGTGACCCGCGAGGCCGATGCGCTCGCCGCGATCTCCGCCTTCGCCGCCGGTCTGCCGCCGCAGCAGCGTGCGGCACTCGAACGGACGACCGCCGACTACGTCTCCGGCGCGGTCGAGGTGGAGTGGCCGATGCTCGCCCATCGGACCACCGATCCGGCGACCGCCGCCGCGCTCGAGCGCCTGCTCGTCCTGGCGGCGGCGCCGAGCACCGGCACGGCCCTCGGTGCCGCGGTCCATGCCCGTCTGCTCGGCGAAGTGCTGGCGGTCCGCGACGCCCGCGGCATCCGCGTCTCGCTGAGCCGGACCCACGTCAATCCCCTGAAGTGGCTGGGCATGGCGTTCCTCGGACTGGTGACGCTGCTCTGCGTGGCGATCGTCCACCTCGACCGCCCGCGGGCGGCGATCGTGGCGATGCTGCTCTTCGCCGCGGCGGCGGCACCGACCGCGGCGATCGTCCTCGTCCAGGGCAATCCGTTCCAGGCGCCGACCGGCGTCTGTAGCGCGCAAAATCGAATGGCCGAGCGCGCAAGATCGGATGGCAGCAAGATCGCCCATTCCGGAACAGCGCTTCGAGCCTCCTCGAAGCGATCTCGAATTGGCTCCTGTCGACCTATTCCGCGCCGGCCGGAGTGATCCGGCCGACCCACTCCATCAGGCGACTGCCAACGCCGCGGTCTGGACAGATGCGGACGACCCGCCACCGAAAGCACTGGCGCCGTTGTGGCGGATGCCGAGGGTGTGGCCGCTGTCGGCCGCGACCACGGTGTAGCCGGTCGCCGACGCGCTCGCCGATGCCTGCGTCACGTCGCCGACATCCGTCGTGGCGTCGCGCAGCACGTCGTAGCTCCGCGAAATGCCGCCACCGAAAAAGGTTGCGAACGACGATCCGAAAGCGAGAGTCCCGCCAACGGCGAGGGTGCCGCTCGCCGGTGTGGTGGTCGGCAGTGCCGCCAGCAACGGGCGGCCCGTCGTGAACACCTGCGAGGCATTGACGACGGGGCCATACTGAACCGCCTCGGTGTCGATGAGATTGATCCAGGCGACGCGGATCTCGATGTCGACTGCACCCTGCAAGCCGCGACAGATGAGGTCGACGTTCGCGATGAGCGATTGCACCGACAGCATCTTCGGCGGGATCGCCACGACGCCCGAGAACCGCTTTCCATCGTTCCATCGACCCTGCGCCGCCGAATAGGTGGCGCCCCACGCTTGGCTGACGCCGGCGTTGCCCTGGAACGTCGCCAGACCGACCGGGTCGCCGCCGGACGAGCTGCTGATCTCGACGAGGGCAAACGCCGACACACCGTGTCCGATCGTCGCGAGGCCGGCGGGCAGACCCGACGTCGAGAACCGCCACTGGATGTTGCCGGTCGACGTGGGATCTGCCGTGGCGGTGCCGGAGATGTTGAGCACCCGGCAGGGGACCGCCGGGCGGTCTCGGAGGTAGCCGGTCGTCTGGGTGACCGTCGCGCCCGACGCGTTGGTGATCGCTCCGGCCGCCGGAAGCAGCCAATTCGAGTTGAGGTTTCCGGCGATCTGGCCGTCGGCACCGAAGACCTCATCGCCGACGAACTGCGCTCGAATGTAGGCGCCGATCGCCTCTCCGTACGCCTTCGCCGACTTCGCGGTGTTCGGGTGGGTGCCGTCGCTACTCTGCGTCGCGTCCTGCGGGTTGAACGCCGCGGACAGATCCATCACGACGACGTCGGTCGTCGCGCGGCTGTCGAGCCCGGCGTTGTAAGCAGCAGCGGCTGCAGCTTTGGTCCCGAGCGCCGAGTTCGTGTTGACCTGCTTCTGGATCAGGATCCGCTTGACGCCGGACGCCCGCGCCAGCGCGATCACCTGATCGATGCGGGCGAGGAGTACAGCGCCGCCGGCTGCGTTTGCCGTGACCGCTGCGTCGGCGAGATCGTTCTCGATGTTCATCACGACGACGACGCCGGGCTTGACCGCGTCGATCGCCGGCCACCGGTCGATCAGATGCGTGAGCCTGTCCCCGCCGCGGGCCTGCCGCAGGCCGAGCGTCGGCCGTCCTCGGCAGCCAGCCGCCGCCCAGGCGTAGGGCACGTAGTCGACCGCGTTGGTCTGCGCCCCATAGGAATTGTCCGCGAAGACGATGCGTTCGGTGAGAGCGAGCAGCGACGGAGTCTGTGCCGGCGCTCCCGCCGCCTTGCCCTGCGCGAGCGCGACCTGAGGGATGGAGAGGCCGAGGCCGAGCATGTCCTCACTCCGTGTAGAGCTGGCACTCGACGGTGCCTGCGCCGAGCCCCGCGGCGAGCCCGGTCGACCCCGTCGACCACACTCTCCGGATGGCGAGCGGGATCGTCTCCTTCTCGCCGGCCCCGATCGTGTAGGGGACCTTCGCCCCGTCATCGGCATGGAGCGGGGTCACCGCCACGACGATGGCGGCCGCGGACATGTTGTAGACCCGGAACGACTTGGCGTAGGTCGCGAGGTCGCTGTCCGCCACCATCGCAGCGGTCAGGGCGATCGCATTTTCCGCAGGCGCCGACCGCTGCGCGGCGGCCGTGCGGTTCTTCGCGGGATCGTAGGTCATTCGGCTTGAGCCTCCAGTTTGATGGTCATGATCCACCCGGCGTCCGGAGTGATCTCGTGATCGATGCTCTCGGCGGTCACTTCGGCCGCGTCGGCATCGGGGCCGAAGCCCTGCAGCTTCACGGGCGCGCCGGCGACGGCTTTCGGATCTCCCGGCCCCTGCACCGATCCGCTCACCGATTGCCGCTTGCGGGCGGTGCGCTGGGCTCGCGCCCCGGTCTTCGCTTCGTCTTTCGACGGCCACGGTTGCGGGCGCGCCACCCGACCCTTGCCGGCCCCCTTGTCGGTCTCGTCGACGAAGGTGCCGGTCATCTCGTCCCACCAGCCCGCCGCGCTCTCCTCGTCGTCGCCGCGCGGCTCGAACGCAAATTCGAACTCGTAGGCGGGGTCGTGCGAAATCGTGATCGTCGGCAGGGTCTTGCCCGAGGCGCTGCGGCCGGAGCCGCGCTTGGTGACGACGACCGACCCGCCGGCGACCTTCACGGCACCGCCGAAGTCGTCGGCGAGGTCGGTCAAGAAATCCACGGCCTCCTGGGCGATCCGCGCCCGATAGGGAATCATCACCGACCGCAGTTCGGGGTCGACGACCGCCTTCAGACCGGCTTTCCCGGCGACGTCGTCGACGATCTCGCCCAGCGTCTTGTCGTCCCAATGGCCGCTGTCCGCGGTCTTCGCCGTGTCGGCGAGGTCGGCCGCCCGACACTCGACGGTCATCTCGTGACCGCTCTCCGGATCGCCCCGAAGCGACGTGTGCTGCACCGTGTAGACGCCGGTCTTGCCGAGCGCATCGGCCGACCAGCCGACCGACACGACATAGCGTGTGCCCTTCGGCGGCATCGCCGGAAACGGCGGCGCAACGCGGAAGGTGAGCGTGCACGTGTCCGAATCGTGGGCGGTCGCATCGTGGATCGAGATGCCGACCAGCGTGTCGCCCCAGACGGTCAGGAGATTGGCGGTCGCCGGACCCTGGACGACGACGACGGGCTTGCGGACGGTCACCGTCATGGCCCTACTCCCACACCCGAACGCCGACCGTCGCGATCGCGGCGGGCAGCTCGGGCACGATGACGTCGGTGCCGAGCGGGATGATCGGGCCGAGCGCGGCGAGGCCGGGATTGACGGCGAGCACCGCCTCGACGGCGCCGTCGCCGGTCTTGCCGAGGAGTTCGGCGACCAGGATGTCGAGGCGGACGTCCCGCGTGGTGCGCCAGATCGTCATGGCGACACCCCCACACCGACCGATACGCCGCCGGCCCCCACCGAGATGCCGGCCGAAAGGGTCACGCCGCCGCCGGACAGATTCGCCGACCGATCGGATACGATCAGCAACTCGGCCTCGCCGTGGACGAGGCGGCCGACGCCGGTGAACGGGTGAATGCGGGACTCGTCGATGTCGAGCGACTGGACGACGACGATGCCGACCAGCGTCGCCGCGTAGAACCTTCCCAGCCGCAGATAGGGCACCACCGCTTGCTGTCGGTGCAGCGCCTGGAGGATCGCCAGCATGTCGAGCCCGCCCGTGACCAACGGCACCGTCGCAAACTCGATGCGGGTCTTCTGCTCGCCGAGGCCGGTCAGCTGATAGTCCATGCCTTCGAACGTCGCCTTCGCCGGCACGCGGCTCTCGGAGCGCGCCCCGATCCGCTGAGGATTGAGCCCGACCGTCTTCAGGATGGCCCCGCCGATGGAGATCAGCGCCGTCATGTCCAGGCCCACCCTTCGTGGAGCGCGCCGTTGCGGGTGCTCCGGATCGAGCGCTCCTGCTCGCGCTGGGCGAGCCGGGCGACCCGCGCCGCGTCGCCGCCGTAGATGTGCTGATGAATCGTCGGCCCGCTCGATTGTTTGCCGACCGGCCCGCCCGGCGACGGTTTCGGCACCGGCACGTCGATCGTCGGCCGTGCGGTGATCGACAGGATCCGGACCAGCTCGGCGGCGATCCGCTGAGCCTCGGCGGTCGCACGGGTCCCCTCGGCGGAGATCGCCTCGGTGTATTGCTCCATCACCTCGCGGGCGACGGGACCGAGGTCGGGCGAGCCGAGGGCAGCCTTGAGTTTCTCGTCGAGCGATCCGGCGCGGACCCGCATGCCCTCCTGATCGGGGAACCGCGGATCGCCGAGCATCCGCTCGAGGCGCTGCCGCTGGTCGATCATGCCGCGGATGGAATCCGCCCGCTCCTTGCGAGCAGCATCACGGCCGGCGTCGCCCGACGCCTTGAGTTCGTCGTCCTTCGCTCCGGGCTTCCCGAACCACCACTCGCCGAACACCGTGTCGGCGGTCCGCTCGTCGCCGTAGACCCACTTTCTGAACCTCTTGATCCACGCGGGGGCGTCGTCCATGCCTTCCGGCATCGGAGGTCCCTGTACTTCGCCGGTCGTCGGCTGGAGGACACCGAGCGCCTCGAGGCGTGCTTGCTCGGCGGCGCTCCAGCGATCCCACCATCCCGCGCGGGTTTCGAGTTGGCGCATCTTCTCGATTGCGGCGTCGACGCCCTGATTGAAGGGGCCCATCGTCCACGACGTCAGGCCTTCACCGATCCGGGAGACCAGTTCGCCGAGCTTCACGAGATGGTTCTTGGCGGTCGCGGCCTGATAGCCGAACGTCTTGTCGAGAGATCCCTTGTAGTTCGCCGGGTTGCGGATGAACTCCAACTGCTTCCGGATCTCGCCGATGCCGCCC
Source organism: uncultured Alphaproteobacteria bacterium (assembly GCA_937919435.1). GTDB lineage: Bacteria > Pseudomonadota > Alphaproteobacteria > Rhizobiales > Ancalomicrobiaceae > Siculibacillus. The sequence goes on from CALFRR010000193.1 coordinate 7,316, forward strand.
TTGGCCCGCATCGTCTCGTCCCACCACTCCCGACCGAAAATCTGAGTGGCCGCCTCGACCGCATTGGGGCTCTTCTCCAGACGTTCGAAGAGCATCATCAGCGTGCCGATCGCATCCTTCTTCATGCCCTGGGAGACCTGCTTCGCGGACAAGCCGAGCAACTGGAGCCCCTTTTCAACCCGCTTCGGCGCGATCGACGCGGTCCGGAGACCACCGGTCAGAGCACCAAACCACCGGGAGACCACCTCGGGTTCCATGCCGCCGGACCGGACGGCGGTGAGCATGGCGAGCGTCGAATCGGTATCGACGCCTGCTTCTCGGGCAGCCGATCCAACGCGACCGAACATCTCCAGGATGTCCCGTTCCTTCGCCGCCGAGTTGTCGCCGAGAGCGTTGATCTTGTTGGCGAGGACATCCAGTTGGGCGATGTCCATGCCCATCGCCGACTTCATGAAGGCGAGCTTCTCCGACGCCTCCCTGGGCAGCATGTCCCACCCGACTGCCGCCTTGCCGGTGAGCACCATGAAGCGTTCCAGATCTCCGTACGCGACACCGGCGGCACCGGCCTCGGCAGTCAACCCCATCAGCTCGGCACGACCGATACCGAGATCGAGCGAGAGCCGTCGAATGGTCTTGTCGAGGCCCTTGAACTGCTCTTCATCGGCGTCGTTGACTTTCTTCCTGACCTCGGCCCATGCCGCGTCCACGTCTACCGACTGATCGAAGGCCTTCTTCGCGAGCATCATGGCGCCGACCGGAGCAACGGCCCGCATGCCGAGCCGGCCGATCGCGGCTGCGGCTCCGACTTCGCCGGCGCCGATCCCGCCGGCGGCTGCGGCTCCTCGCGGCGCCGTTCCTCTCCCGCCGAGGATACGGCCGTGCTCGCGGCCGAGGCCCTCCATGTCGCGCTTCGCCATTCGCGCGGCTCGGCCGATCTTCTCGAGATCGGCCGCTGCCTTCGAACCGCCCCGGCTCGATCCGAGCCGGTCGGTCTCGCGCCGGAGCGCCTGGACGTCCCGGCTCGCGACCTTGGCACGTCCACCCGCTTTCGCCAGATCGGCGGCGAGCTTGTCGGCGGCGCGGCCCTTGCCGATCTGAGCCGCCGCGTTGGTGACGCCCTTCAGATCGCGCTCCGCCGCCTTCGTGCCAGCGCCGAACTGATTGAGGAACCGGGCACGGATGGCGACGTCGAGGGTGGTCACGGCCTCACCTCATGCCGATCTGGCGCTCGGCGCCGATCTCCAGGGCGACACGCGCCCAACGCATCATCTCGTCCCAGTCCATTGCCATCACGACCGGCAACGGGGTCGAGAGATGGGCGGCGACGCGGCCGGCATAGCTTCGCCAGTCGGCGAAATCGGGGATCAGTCGCTCGCCTCCACGAGCCCGCGGGGCAAAAAATCGAAGCACGCTCCCACCACTTCCGGCCCGTCCGGTTCGGGCAGAGCCCGCAGAACCGCCGCCGGCAATCCGCACATGAGCCCGTAGAGGTCGAAACGATCGTAGGTGCGGTCTTCGGGCAGGCTCTCCATGAACGCCCCGACCTGCGGCGTCGTCAGGCGACGGACGACGATTTCGGTGACTTCGACTCCGTTCCACCGGAACGGATAGTCGAGGACGATCGTCCGGATCGGCTTCTTCTCGCCGACGAATTCGAGCGCGGCCACGGACGGCGCGGCCTGCTTCGGCGCCGTCGCCGCCGGTTCGCCGGTCGCGGCCGGGCCGTCGTTCGCCAGCTCGCCCCACATCTCGCGGGGCGGCAGCGGGATCTCGCCGTCCTTGACGACGATCGGGGTGGTTGCGGCGGTGTCGGTCATCAGGGAGACCTCGGGTGTCAGGCGACGATCAGGCGGTTGTGGTCCGCCGTGTAGTCGGTGCCGTTGAGGATGAGCTGATTGTTGAAGAAGTCGAACTTGTGGACGACGGTGCCGTCGACGATGTCCTGGTAGAGGACGACGGTCGCGAACTTGATCTTGACGGGGTCCGCTTTCATCCCCTCGACCTTGGACTGGTTCACCTCGGTGATCAGGCCCTTGAGGCGCACGATGCGGCCGATGTTGGCGAGACCGCCCAGCGTCACGTTGGCGAGGCGCTCGTAGTAGATGAGCGTCGTCCAGTCGCCGGGTTCCCGGCCGAAGCGCGACCGGATGTCCTCATGGGCGCCGTTCAGCTCGAACTCGGCCTCGAGACCGTCGATCTCGCCGGGCACGTCGAGGGTGAAGAAGCCGCCGCCGGCGACGTACTTCTCGGAGGTGCGCTTCAAGTCGGGCAACTTCGCCGACTTGGTACGCAGGCGCTGGTTGGTCTCTTCGATCCACCAGTTGGCGCCCCGGATGATGCGATCCATGGTCTCGGCTCCTCGGATGGGTCAGGTCAGGCCGTGACGTAGACGTTGTTGGAGCCGAGCGCCGAGAGCGCCGCGGCGATGTTGTCGGCGAGCACGGTGAAGGCTTCCGGCTGCGGCTCGTCGTAGATCTGGAGGTCGACGAGGTCGGGCGTCTCTTCGAAGCGCAGCTTCAGGCGCAGACCGCCCTCGCGCAGGAAGGTGTTGGGGTTGAGCCCCCGCTTCCACACGATCTGATAGTCGATGATCGCGCCGAGCGCCTTGCGCTCCTCGCACGCCTCCTCGAGGGAGGTGACCAGCAGGGTCACCAGATGCGGGCCGAGGTCCTCGGAGACGTAGCCGCGGTAGGCCTTGAGCAGCGCCTTCTCGATCGACCGCCGGGTGCGGATCCGCTTGATCGAGCGATAGGCCTTCACCGTCGCATCGGTCGCCGTGTTGAACGGCGCCCACAGGGTCTTGCCTTCGATCACCGTGCCGACGCCGGCCTGGACGAGGAAATTGGCGTCGCTCGAGGTGTCGCCGTCGCGATAGGTGACCCGCTGCGACGTGCCGAGGATGCCGATCAACGCCCGGTTCCAGGCCGCCTTGAACGGGTTACCGGCGAGCTTGTCGCGACGGACGATCGCCGCGGCGACATGGGGGCTGAGCGGACGCACCACCTGTTCGCCGCCGAGGAAGACCTTGGCGCCCGGGTACATGGCGATGATGTTGAGCGACTGGGCGAAGTCGGCGGCGTAGGCGATCGCCGCTTCGCGCGACGTCGACGGCGTGTCGACGACGGCCATGCAGTCGATGATCCGGGTGCAGATCGCATCCATCGCGGTCGCAACCGGATTGGCGGCATTGTCGACCCGGGACGAGGTGTAGCCCGGCGCGATCAGCAGGCCCGGCTCCAGGCCGATGTGATCCTTCGCCTCGAGCTGCGCCCAGATGCCGGTCTTCGCGCCGGCCGATCCGACGATCGACGCCATTTCCGCCGCGGCCTTCGCCGCCGGGTCGGTCAGCGTCGAGTGCGGCGTGCGCACGTACGACAGATCGGTGACGATCCCCTCCGAGAGGATCTGATTGACCGTGTCCTGAGCCACGCCGGCGCCGAGCTTGGCGATCTGCTCGGTATCGTCGATCGACAGCGCGACCGGTTCGTCGAGCGGAAACGCAGTGTTGTCGGCGGTCGGCGCCGGCAGGGTCACACCGATGCAGGTGGAGTCGCGCGTATCGACCGCAGCGACGGTCGATGAGAGGTCCGAGAACACCCGGACGCCGACGAAGGGGCTCGTAGCCGACATTTGCAGACCTCTTAAAGCGCTGTTGACGAGCGCATCTCGAGGTCGGAGAGTGGGGCTCTCACCCCCGCATCGTCGTGGACGACACCTGTCGCCTACCGCCGGCCGAGCGACCGGCCGGCGGCGGTCGTGCCGGCGATCCCGCTAGCGGGCGGCGGCGGCGCGGAAGAAGGCGTCGACGGCGGTGCCGGTGGCGCCGGGCTGCAACGCCGAGACGATCGCGACGAGGAGCGCATTGCTGCGCTCGTAGGTGCCGGCGGCGAAGCGGATCCGGGCGAGACCGCGCTCGGCCTCGGGCAGAGCGTCGATGATCGCGGCGATCGCCGCCGGCGGCGTCCCGGCCCCGGCCATCCCGATTGCCTCGTCGATCGAGATCATGCCCTCGACAAACAGTTCTTCGGCGCACTGCCGGCGACTGATCGACGTCGGCACGGGGTCGGGGTCGGCAACCGGGGCGAACGGCGCGATCTGCCCCCCGTCCGAGATCCATTCCGACAACTGGCGGCGGATCTCGGTGTCGGGCGGCAGGCTTACGTCGTCTGACCAGACGGTCCCATCCGCCATCGTGACGGAGACGGTGGATCCGAGGGAGGTGTAGGCGACCGTGTCGATCATTTCAGAGCCTCGCGTTCGCGACGATGGACCCCATCCAGGCAACACCGGTGGAGTTGCCGAGATTGGTCGACACCGACGCCCCCCACATCGATGCGGAATCGGTTGCCGGAGCGCCAGCGTTCCAGTTGGCGGAAACTGCCGGGACGGCGCGCATCAGGATCGGCCACACGATGTTGATGCGTCGCAGTGTGGAACTCTGACTGTCCATCATCCCGAGCATCGCGAGGTTCGACATCACGGTGTACTGACGCTGACACCTGCGGTGCTCGGCCGAAAACTCCGGTAGTTCCCATGTAGGCATTGCGGTCCCCAGATAGAGACCGATGTCGGCGACCTCGAAGACGTTCGAGGTCGAGGACATGCCGTTCGACTGAGCCGATGTGGTCAGCAGGTTCCCGGCGGTCCACGCGTTGGGCGTGGCGGTCTGCCACGTTGTCCCGGACGCGAGGCAAATGCGGGCGACGATGCCGGTTCCGGTGTAGTCCTGAACCCAGGTTCCGGCGGTGTCGCCTGGGACGGTGGCTGTCACCAGAACGTCTGTGCCGGCCTGCCCCGCGGCGATCGTGAACGTCGTGACGTAAGAGCGCGTCCCGCCATGGTTCGAGAAGGACAGGCCATAGGTTCCGGCCGGAGCATTGACGATGCCGCGCCAGGTGAACGACTTGGCGGACGCAGTTCCGAACATCAAATCGGCGACGTCGATCCCCTCGATGGGGAACGATAGCGAGTATGTGTCCCCGGCAGCGATCGCTGAGTCGACGGTCGACACGGTGGTGCGGGAGCGGTACGGCGACCCACCCGGCGTCGTCTTCAGGACTTGCCCGGAGGCCAGCACCCCTGTACCGGCCACCGTCACGAGGATGCCGTCGAACGCATAGGCCTGGGAGTTCGGCCCCACTGCTACGACGTCGCCCGTCGCCCGGTCGTGACAGATCTGGAAGCCGGGGTTGAGGTGTCGGTTTCGGGTGATTGCCTGGTTCTGAAGCCCGAGGGTGGTGCGCACTGCCGCCGCATCGGCGTCGTCGAGGAGGGTCCTGGCGAAGGCGGTGAGCGTCGTCGTCGCGAAAGTGTCGGCCCCGGTGGCGTAGATCAGCTTGTCGGCGGCGGTCACCACGCCGGCAAGCGCGGTCAGCGTCGCGTCAGCCACCTGGGCGCCGAGGGTGGTGCGCGCCGCCGCCGCGGTCGTATCGTCGAGGATGGTCCGGGCGAAGGCGGTGAGCGGCGTCGTGGCGAAGACATCGGCTCCGGTCGCGTAGATCAGCTGATCGGTGGTGGTGACCACGGCGGCGAGTGCGGAGAGCGTCGCGTCGAGCGGCTGCCTCGCGGCGAGCGCCGCGTCCAGGCCTTCGACGGCCGCCAGCGCGACATTGCCGGTCGCGTGGGCGAGGTCGATGGTCCAGGGCCGCCACGCCCCGTTGATCAACGCCAGCACCTGATAGGCCGCGGCCCCGGCGAGGGCGACGTCCGACAGCCCGGCGAGCGCGTGGGTGTGGTCGGCAGCCGATTTGCCGGCGAGGGCGGCGACGAGACCGGTGACCGCCGCCTGATCGTGTGCGTGGGTCGCCGGCGCCTTACCGGCGACGGCCGTCAGCAGCGCATCGACATCGACGCCGATCGCGGTCAGCGCTTCGATCAGCCGGGGAAAATCGTCGGCGATGTCGTTGCCGGCCGCGGGGATCGGGTAGTTCCGCTTCGGCTCGCGGGCGTCGGTGGTCATCTGTCACGCTCCTCAGATCGTGTAGGCCCGCGGCCGGGCGACGAGCGGGCGTGCGGCCGGGCCGCCAGAAAGCGTCAGGCGGATCCTGCCGGAGAGCGCCGTGACGCCGGTCGCGGTCCACGCCGGCTCGGTCCATCCCGCGTCGAGGGTCTCGGTCTCGGCGAGCGTCAGGCCGGTCCACGACCCGTCGGCCGCGTCCCAGGCGGCGGTGAGCGTCGCACCGCTCGGCAAATAGGCCGCGGCGAGTGCCCGCAATGTGCTGGGAGCTGCCTTGAAGCCGAACACCTTCGAAACGTAAGTACCCGACGCGCGGATCCGCCCGAGGCAGACGGTGACGCCCGGCCACAGGATCGGGGAGAGCGTCGCGGTGCCGCGCAGTCGCGCCCGGATCGTGACGGTCTCGGTGACGTACTCGGTCCATTCGATCGTCTGATCCGCCGCGACCACGATCACGTCGCCGGAGGCCCGCACCACCTCGAACGTCACCGAGCACTCGTCGGTCGGCAGTTCGACGGCCGCTCGGATGACGAGATCCGAGACGTTGACGAGCGCGACGGTCCCCAGCACCACCAGCCGCTCGGTCGCGGTGTAGCGGGCGGCGACGATCCGGTGGGTCAGATCCGCGTCGTTGTGCGGCGTCCAGGTGCGGCGGTTCGACGACGACAGCAACACACCGACGTTCGACGGCTGAGCGGCAACCACGGTCTGGCCGCCGGCGCCGTCGTCGATGACGTCGCCGAGCCGGGCGATCGAGAGAGCGTGAGCGTCGTCGTCGGTGAGGACGACGATCGACCGCTCGGCGATCGCCGGCACATGGACCGGCACCGCCCACCGGGCGGTGAGCCAATCGCCGACCGCCGGCGTCGCCATCGGCAGGTAGTCCTGGGCGAGGATCTCGGTCGACGGCTGGCCGTTGGAGGCTCCGGCCATCTGGAGCCGCAGACCATGATCCCGATCGCCGAGCGCGGCGAGGCGGACGTCGGCGCCGACGATCTGGCGGGCCGTCGACAGGAGCCACGTCTGCCCGAGCGGATCGGTTCCCTCGCCGCCGTTGGTGCCGTTGTCGATCGGCCCCATCGGATCGGTGACCGTCGTGACGTTGGTCACGTTGGTGACGTTGACCACCGTCGCCTGGACCGCGCGGGTCACCAGCGTGACCTGCCGCAGCGTGTCGACGTCGATGGTGCCGGCACCGACGAACAGCGCCTCGGCCCGCGAGCCGGCGGCGCCGATGGCTCGGACGAGGCGGGTGCCGGTCGGGATGCCGGGCGGCACCTCGAAGGTGAGGACGATCTTGCCGTCGCCGTCCGCGGTCGGGGCCGGCGACGGCAGGATCGACACGCCGTCGAAGGTCAGGGCGGAGAGGTGTTCTCCGGCGAGGAAGCCTTCGATCGTCGCCTGCACGTCGATCTGGCGCAGCAACGTCGCCACCTCGGTGCGCTCGCCGGTGACCTCGGTGATCACCGTCGCCGACGTCACCGTCCCGGGCGGCACCGAATCGGTCACCGTTGTGAACTCGGCCGTCGCGGCGCTCGTCCACTCGGTGACCCGGGACGTCCAGAAATCGACGGCGGGCTCGAGCCGCAGATCCGAGGGCATCCTCGCGAAATTGGCGTAAGGGTTGATCTTCATCGCCGACGAGGCGAGGAGCTGTTCGACGACGATCTCCTCGACCCACGGCAGAGTGTAGGCGCCGCTGCCGAGCACGGCGGTGCCGACCAGATCGACCGCGAGGACGAGGCACCCGTCGACGATCGCCGCCGTCTGCGGCTCGCCCTGATCGCGGCCGTAGTCGTCGGTCAGCGGGTCGACGAACAGACCCTTGATCGACGACGAGCGTCCGCGGGCGTCGTGCTCCAACGCCATCGCGTTGAGCACGTCGAGCACGTCGACGATTCGGTTGTTGAAACGCGATTGCAGCGCGAACCCGATCGAGTGAACCCCGTTGTTCTTCACCTTCGGCCGATCGAGCCAGTCGTTGGTGATCTCGGCGAGAGCGAGCAGCGACGTCGGCGCGATCGGCGGCACCGCGCCCTTGCGCGCCGAGACGCCGGCCACATAGGCGGTCTCGCCCTCCTGGGTCAGACACAGGAGGTCAGTGCGCGGCAGCTTCGACCGATAGGTGACCAGCACCTGGGTGCCGGCAACGCCGCCCTCGACGGTGATCGTGGTCGGAGTGATCGCGGTCGGTGTCACCGCGGCGTTGTAGCGATAGGTGACCTGATAGGTCGACGACGCGGCCGGCTCGGCTCCGGCCGGCGCCCACGAGACGCCGTCCGAGGCGAGCGAATAGGTGGTGGTGCCATAGGTGGTGCCGCCCTGCACGACGCTCTCGATCGCCACCACCGACCCGTGGCCGAGCGCGTCGATGCCACCCGGGACCGAGCCGCGCACCACCGTTTCGGTCACCCGCTTCTGCACCACCACTTGGGTGATCGAGGCCGCCGGCGGGCGGCGCAGAGTGATCACCGCCGGGGTCACCGACGGGTAGAGGTGAGTCTCGGCCGAGATCGTCTCGAGGTCGGGCGCCTCCGGTTCGGCGTGGCGCAGCGCGTAGGACCTGGTGCGCTTCCACCCGCGAATGTTGGCCACGCCGGGCTGGACCGAAAAGACCTGGTCGGAGCCGATCAGGCCGAGCGCCGTCACCTCGCAGCCCGAGACGATGTAGTGGCCGTGAGCGTCCCAATCATATCCGGCGACGATCGCGCGCACGCCCGACAGGTCCGGCGCCACGGTCTGGTCGATCACCGCGCCGTCGCGGATCGCATAGACCGCGAAATAGTCGCCCGATCCGCCGTCGCCCTCGCGCGCCCAGACCGCAGTCTCGACCTCCCGCGCCGCGCCGGCTTCGCCCTCGCCGTCGGTGCCGACACCGAGCCCGACGAGGCTGGGGTCGTCCTCCCAGGTCACCAGCGCGGTGACGATCCGGATGCCGATCGAGACCGTGCCGGTCACCGGCAGACCGGCGATCGTCGCCGCTTCGATCGTGCGCACATCGCCGCGCGCGTAGATCGAGCCGGCGGCGAGTGTCGCCGTCATCGTCGTCGCCTCGGCCGAGGCGCGGGTCAGGACGATCTCGGCGCCGTCGACCCGGCCGCCGTCGGTGGCGACCATGTCGCCGATCCGGCGACCGCGACGCTCGGCGATCGACTGCAACTCGTTGATTTCCGCACCCTGTGCGAAGGCGCCTTCGGGGACGACGACCCGGGCGTCGTTCGGCCGGCTCGCCGATCGGTCATAGGCGTTGGCGAGGCCTGACGTGTGCTCGTGGGCCATCAGTCGATCCTCATGATGCAGGTGACGAGTTCGCGGACGGTCGCCGCCATGGTGACGGCGAGGCCGGAGACAGCGGTGATGCAGGCCGCGGAGCCGAGGTCGATCACCGCAGCCGACAGCCATTGCCGGCCCGGCTTGACGCCGGCGACGAGCGGCATGTCCGCGACGAGATCGATCGAGGCGATCACCGCGCCGGGCGCGGCCTCGAACGGCGTTCGTGCCCTGACGACGATCGCGGTCGGCGACGACGACGGCGCCCAGGCCCCGTCGCCGACCGCATAGGGACCGCCGGAGACCGAAGCCACCGCATGGACGATCGCGGGACAGGCCCCGATCGTCTCGCCGCCCGCGGTGCGCAGGATCAGGTGCCAGCGCCGTGCCGCGAGGTCGGTGGCGATCGCCGTGCGCCGGCTCTGGCGCCCCTCGACGGTCCATGGATATTCGGCGTCCGTCCAGGGATGGTGCATGTCCACCCACGCGTCGGACGACCCGGCGGAGGGGATCCACGCACCCAGCGCGGTCAGTTCCGCCTCCGACAGCGTCCGGTCGACCTCGTGGCGGCGCCCGAACGACCACAGCGCGCCGCGATCCCGGATGCGGACACCGGACGACGCCCCCCACATGGCGGCACCCCAGCGGCGCATGCCGGTTTCCATCGGGCGGACGTCCCAGCCTCTGAAACCACGCCAGAAATGGCTGGTGGCGTCGTCCGACAGCGAGGCGATGCCGTCGATCCGGTCGAGGTCGGGCTGCTCGGCATCGGGCAGCCGGTCGAGGAGCATCTGCCAGAGGTGCCAGCGCCGGCGGCGCGGCAGTGCCCATTCGAGGGTCGCCGCGTAGTCGACCCAGCCGATTCCGGTGGCGATGGCCGCCGGCGTGCCGCGGATCCTCTGCCAGCTCGGGCCGACTTCACAGAGGAGGTAGGGGTTGGGGATGTAGGGGACGAGTTCACCGAGACCCCATTCGGCCACGAGCCACGGCATCCAGTCGGGCGACGGCGAGCGATCGTTGGCGCGGATCGCGTCGTAGGCGTCGGCGAGCCTGACCAGCGGATCACAGACCTCGGCGATCACCAGATCTCGGTCGGTGGCGTTGCCGGGCGCGAGGCGGACATGGGCGCTCATCGGGCTCGTCCCGCGAGCGTCAGGGTGACGGTCCCGATCCCGAGCCATTCGTGTTCGTCGGCGATCTCGTCGGCCGCCGGCTGCGTGAGCGCGACGCCGTAGACGCCCGCCGGCATCAGCGCAGCCCGGATCCAATCTCTCGTCAGATCACGCCCGCCGCTCCGGACCGCAGCCCAGGCGATCGGCAGACCGTCGCGCAGCGTGTCGAGGATCGTCGCCGACGTGCCCGGCAGCAACGTGAGTGCCGCGGTGACCGGCACGAGGCGGCGCACGGCCGACTCGACGACGATGGTCCCGGCGCTCATCGGCCGGACGGCGTCGGCCGTCACGGCGGCACGGACGGCGGCGAGCAGCTCCGCATCGGCGAGGCCGGCGTTGTCGGTGGCGAGGACCGAAACATGGAGGACCGGCAGGACCGGCTCGCGCCAGACCCGCACCTCGGCGACGCGGATCGACGCGGCCATCGCGAGCCGCGCGAAATAGGCCTCCGGCCCGGCGACCGACCCCCCCGTTTGGGCGAGCGTGATCCGCTCGTTGAGCCGGTCGTCGAGTTCCCCCTCCATGCGCCGCACGCCGTAGTATTCGGCGAGGTGGTCGAGATCGCTGCCCGTCGCATAGAGCCGGTACCGCGCCCGGGCGATGTCGTTGCCGCGGGCGCGGAGCAGCACCTCGCGGTCGGCCGCCTCCTGGGTCAGGATGACGCCCGGGTCCGTCTCGAGGCTGGTGACGTCGTAGGGGACGCTCTTCTCGTCGAACCCGGCGACCAGCGTGGCCTTGCGATCAGCGAGGATCGTCTCGTAGTCCAGATCTTCGATGATCGTCGGTGCGGGCAGGCTCGCCAGATAGGTCAGGGCTTCGTCGGCCATCAGGCGATCCTCCGAGCGAGCGTCTCGCGCACGACGATCGGCGCGCCGACGCCGATCGGAATGGCGAGCCCGTAATTGCCGAGCCGGCCTTCGGGGTAATAGGTCCCGGAGTGGCGGACCCCGAGGCCGCCGGCGCGCGTCGCATCGACGAACTGCAGCGTCGAGATCCGGTATTCCGGCTCCCAGGTGTGGGTGGCCACGACGAGCTCGGTGTAGATCCCGAGCGCCGTGGTCGGATTCAGGTCCTCGGCGAGCCACGACCGCAGGTTCGATCCGAAATCGAGCCGCATCACCCGTTCCGTGAGGCGGGTGGTCCAGATGATCGCCAGTGACTGCTGGACGTGCGCCCAGCCGACGAGCGGCTTGCCCGTCGTCCTGTCGATCCCGGTCCGGTACCGCACCGCCTGCATCGGTTCTTCAACCCTTCTTCGAGGTCTGTTTCTTCTCGGTCGGCGTGGCTTCGGTCGCCTCGGCCACCGGCGCGGTCGACGTGTCTTCGACCGTCGGCACGATCACGCCGGCGAGCAGCTCGGCGCGGGCTGCGTTCTCGGAGAGGTCGATCGTCGCGCCGTGCTCGACACGGCGGCCGGCGACCTTCGGGCCGGCGAGTTCGGTGACAGTGTAGCGGGGCATGTCAGTCTCCTCCTGGAGGCGGGCCGGAGAGGTCTCCGCCGGACTTCACGCCCGTGTGGACGTGGCTCTTGTCGATCACGACGCCGTCGTGCTCGATCGTCCCGCCGGCGACCTTCAGGCCGGCGGCGGAGAACGCGAAGGACGTGCCGCCGACCGCGATGGTGAACCCGTCTTGCCTGCGGGTGACGACCAGTTCGCCGGTCTTCTCGACGGTCGCATCGGAGGCGTCCGACGGCGCCGGGTGGGCGCCGGTATAGCCGTCGCGGTGCGCGGTCGAAGCGGTGCCGAGAACCCCGCCGGGCGAGCGGATCACCACGGGATCGCCGACCTTCATCGGGGTGTGTGCGGCCGTGAACCCGCTCGGCTCGGCCCAACGGACCCACGGGGAGAGCACCGGTTGCCCATCCGCCGTCGTGCCGATCCGGGCGCGGCATTTCCGGGCCGCGTCGTCGACGTGGGTGACAAGGCCGGGCATGTCGACGAGGGCGACCGCCCGACCGAGACGAGAGATCTGCCGGCGATGGCGGCGCAGCTCGGCGTCGATCTCAGCCATCGCCGTCCTCCATCCGAAGCAGCGCCAGCACCTCCGGCGGGATCGCGTCGTCGGCCGAGAACTGGACGTCGATCTCCTGCGTCGGCTGCGGATCGACCAGCGTGAGCGTCGGCGTCTCGCCGGCGAACAGCGAGCGGCCGAGATCGACCAGCGTCTGCGTCCAGGTCACCGCGTAGTAGGCGGTGCCCTGGGTCAGGTCGCGCACCGTGAACATCGGCTTGAGTTCGGGCCGCGGGTCGGCCTCGGGCGGCAGGATGCTGCCGAACCCCCAGGTCTGCTCGTCGGCGTCTTCGAGGATCGCGACGATCCGACCACCGATGGCGAGGCCGAGGCGCTCGCGCTCGACCCGCCGACTGCCGATCGCCATGTCCTCGACCACCACATAGGCGGTCCACTCGACCGCGGCCGACCACGATCCGTCGATGATCCGGGCGGCGCGGATCCGCGACCAGCCGAGGGCGACGCCGGGAGCGGCGACCACGGACCGCGCCACCACTTCGGAGATGTCGATCTTGCCCGGGTGGGCGACGATGGAGACGCCCGGCAGCAGCGTCGCCAGCCGGGCGCGCATCGCTTCCTTGGCGGTGCCGATCGGGTCGGCGGCGACGAGGTCGGCGAGTGGGGTCGGCGTCATCACTGGAGGAGCCCTCCGAAGACGTCGGTGATCAGACGGCCGATCTCTTCGATGTTGTCGGCGGACAGGCCGACGAACGGCCGCGCCGGAATGGTGACCGACTTCGCGTGGACGAGCTTGCCGCCGAGCATGAAGGAGAGCTGCTTCGCGGTCTTCGGATTGATGACCGCACCGTCCTGGTGGACGTGGGCGTATTCCCAGGAGGCGCCCCACTCGGCTTGCGTCCCAGAGGCATCCCAGGCCAGCGACCCGAGCAGATGCTCACCGCTCTTCAAGAGGATCGAGGTGCCCTCGCGGTTCGGCGCCCAGGCGGTGCCGTCGGGGGCGGTCTTCTCGTCGGTGATCCGCCGGCGCGTCTGGCTTTCGCCCATGGCGCCGACCGCGCTCATCAGCTCCGTGGCGTCGAAGGCGGAAAGCCGCGTCACGAGGCGGTCGAGGGCGGCGAGTCCGGAGACGTCGACGACGATCGAGGTGCCGGTGCCCATCACGACCTCCGGAACCGTTCGCGGGTGAAGATCCTTTCGGGCACGTCGATGACGACGCCGTTCGGCCCGATCGCGCCGACCTCGTCGGCATTCGTCGGCGTCGACGGGCTGGACGATCCGGAGACCACGAGGCCGCCCTTGCCGGCGGCGATCGCCTCCAGGCGCTTGATCGCGTTCTCGTAGGCCTCCTTCAGGCGGTCGGTCGACCGCGAGAAGGAGAGCGCGACCCGATAGAGGGCGATGTCCTGGGCATAGACGGCGAGGATCTCGCGGGAGGTCTCGTCGAGGGCGTCGAGATCGGCCGGCGTGTAGCGGGCCTGGAGGATGCCCCGCATCTCCGCCGAAGCGTCCGAGAGCGACGCCTCGATCCGGACGTCGTCGCGCTCGCCGGTGGTCTCGTCGGCGGCGAGCACCACCAGTTCGGCGGGGTGGCGCGCGACGAGTTGGGCAAGGGTGGCGAAGGGAGAGGACATGCGCGTCTCCGTCAGGGTCGGAGGTCAGGGGACGGCGGTGTCGCGGGCGGAGCCCCTGATCTCTCCGCCCGCGACGCCCGGGCAACCGAGGCGGCGGTTCCCCGGGGATCTCAGCTCACGGACAGGAGCGGATCGGCGCGAAGCAACGCGACGAAGGCCTCCGGGCTCATGCCCTTGGCGGCGGCGGCTTCCTCGATCGCGACGGCGCCGAGCGTGACCGGCTCGCGACCGAACTGGAGCCCACCGCGCCAACGCGGTCCGGCCGGCGCCACCACGCGGATCGACGGCTCGGCCGCCGAGTGGATCTCGACCGGCGCCGCCTCGGCCGGCTCGTCGAGCGGCACCTCGGGGTCGATGGTCGGCGCGGACGGAGCGACCTCGGCGACCACCGGGTCGGCGACGGTCTCGGCGGCCGGGGTGGCGACCGGTTCGGGTTCCGGCGCGGCACTCTCGCCGACGGCCGGATCGATGGTGGTTTCGGTCGGCTGGGCGGCCGTGTCGTCGGTCGCCGTCGAATCGGCGACGGGCTTGCGCGTCTTGGCCATGTCGTCCTCGCGAAGTGAAGGGATGATCGAGCCTCCGCCGCGCCGGATCTCGATCGTGGACGGCCGCTCGGCCGTCGGTTGGTAGCGCGGACCGCAAGGGCCATCCGGCCCGGGTATTCCGTCAGGCGGCGAGCTTCGGCGCCTTGAGGAGCTGGACGAGGTTGCGGTTGGTGTTGGTCGACCCGCCGATGTCCGCGCTCTCGAGGATGTCCTTCGCCACGAAGAAGTTGGTGTTGCCGACGACCAGATGGGTCGGGTTGATGCCGAGCAGCGAGCCGTTGTCGGACTTGAACTTCGTCATCGCGGTGTAGGCGGCGCGCAGATTGGCCGCGGTCAGATCGGCCTTCGAGCCGTAGGCCATCTGCCAGAAGCCGTAGCCGCAGGAGACGCGGGCGTCGGAGCCGTAGACGAACTCGTCCTTCATGAACACCGCGTCGGAGGTCTTCGGATCCTCCTTGGCGACGAAGTTGTAGTCGCGCCGCTTCTGGAAGATGAACGGCTTCAGCGGCATCGACAGATCGAGCAGCATCCACGGCTCGCCCGAGCCGGCCTGGAGGTTGGAGACCGTCGTCTGAGCGCCGGGCATGCCGACCGGATGGTCGGTGTCGAAGAAGAACTGGCCATCATAACAGGCCGCCGCCCACGCGTTCGGGATCAGCTCGCCGAACACCAGATCGTCGGGATGCTCGGCCACCGACTTGCCGAGGAACTGGAAGCGCGGGCCGTAGATGCCCAGCTTGTCGTCCTCGATGTCGTCTTTCTTGACGCCGACCGTCAGTTCGAACTTCCGGTTCTTGATCGAGTAGCCATGCGCCATCAGGCCGTGGACCACGCGGTCGCCGATCCATTCCCGCATCTTCGGGATGTCGCCGAGCCACCCGTAGGTCTCCTCGGACGAGGTCGAATTCACGACCGTGCAGAGGCTGGTGTAGAGCGCAGTGACGCCCTTGAAGCCGGTTTGAAACTCGGTCCGGAAGCCCTTGTTGACGGATTCCAGGAGGGCGGGGGTGATGACGCGAGCCATGGGGGAAACCTCGGAGACGTGTTGGTGGGGGTCGGCTCAGGCGCCGACGCGAACCCAGGCGCCGACGTCGTCGACGTCGATGAGCTTGCCGGCGATGGAACGGGTCGAGGTGCCCGACGTCTTGGCGATCGTCTGGTCGTCGACGAGATAGACGTCCTGGCCGACGTCCGCCGCGGTCACCGCGTCGGCGGCGAGGTTGACGAAACGACCGACGCCGCGCCGGCAGGTCGCCTTCTTCGCGCCGGCGGCCCCGGCCGAGTTGTCGACGGTCTCTTCGGCCATGCCGACGACCACCAACCCGGTCGCCGTCTTGCCGGGCTTGGCGACGCCACCTTCCATGACGACGATGGCGCCCTGGAAGATCGTGGTCGACGCGGCGACCGGAACCGTGGAGGTGAGGCCGGAGCGCTCGGGAACCGAGCGGGCGGCGGTGAGAGCGGTCATGTTCGGATCCTCGTTCGGGGTCAGGGCTTCTTCGGCAGGCCGTTCGCCTCGCGGAAGTCCGCTTCGGAGATGCCGAGCTGCTCCATCACCACGCGGTCCTCGGCCGAGAGGGTGGCGACCTCCGAGCCGGGGGTGGGCTTGTCGTCGAGGCCCGAGGCGCCGAGCAGCACCGGCGAGGCCTCGATCAACGCCTTGACCGAGGCGAGGCCCGCATCGGTGGCGCAGAGCGCGGTGTAGTGGTCCCGCTGCGCCGGCAGGATTTTCTTCGCCTTGAGCGCGCCCTCGATCAGCCCGTCGATCTCGGCCTTGCGGCCGGCGGCCCGGATCGCGTCGAGGTCCGCCGTGGTGGCGGCGAGCGTGGCGAGGGTCGCGTCGTGGACGGCCTTCGGCACGCTGTCGGCCGACCGGACGTTGAGCGCGGTGACGGCGGCGAGGCACTCGGCCTCCGACGCGGTCTCGGCGAGGCCGAGCGCGGCGAGAACGGTCTTCATGAGGGGCTCCTGGGTTTCTTCGGGGTCGGCGGCGGCGAGCGCCGGCTGGTTGCCGAGCGCCGGCGAGGCGACGAGGGCGATCGATTTCAGCCACTCCGCCTCGCCCTTCGGCGCCGGGAAGGCGGGCGAAACGTAGGGGTAGGTGCGCAGCAGCTTCGTCGCGCCGGCCGGGTCGATCCATTCGACCGTGCCGAAGAGGGCGGCGCCGGCCAGCTCCACCGCCGTGACCCAGCCGACCGGATCGGCCCGCTCGCCTCTCGGCGCGAGGATCTCGGTCGAATGGTTGACGTCGAGGGGGATCTTGACGCCGTCGGCGGCAAACCGCGCCGCGAGCTTGGCGAGGTCGATCCGATAGGTGCGGCCGTCTCGCGTCCGGATCGTCCCGCCGGCGGCGAAGATCATGATCCGCGTCGGCGGCTCGTCGCCGAGCGCGGCGACGGCGAGACAGACGGTGGCGGCAGTGGTGGCGGTCAGGGGCTTCGACATGCCCCGACCATGCCGGCCGACGCACCGAGCGTCGTGGACGACAGCTGTCGCCTACCGAACGGACCGAGAGGGGGGATACATCGTCACCTTATCGCCGGCGTCGATCTCGCGCCAGCCTCTCCCCGTACCTTCGCCGTTGAAGGCCATTTGAAGAATATGGGGCGGGGTCGAAGGTCGAGGACGGTTGGATGGAGCCCGAAGGCGGGCGCCGCCCGTCAGCGGCCGTCTGTGGCGATCTTGCCTTCCGGCCCGCACGAGCCCATATTCCTGTCGTGACGTGCGGCGGCGAAGTCCGTGCAAATCTGCCGTCAAGTGAGGACCCCGCAAGGGTCGGCCCCTCCTCGCCGCGCGTCACCTTTCCCCCGCCGCTTCGATCGCTCGCTTCGCCGCCGCCGCATCACGGCGGTGGATCGAGATGATGCGCATGAAGCCGTTCACCGACTTCGTCGAGACGGCTCGCCACCAGCGTCCGGAGATCTCGCCGAGGATGCCGCGCCGCCCCGGCGACGCATCGGGGACGATGGTTCCCTCGGCGATGATCCGCGGCAGCATCGCCAGATCCTCGAAGCCGCGCCCATCCTTGTAACGCCCGTCGTGGTTTGCTCTCGCCACGATGTCGGCGCCGTTGATCGAGACGAGAGGCGACTTCGCACCGACCGCCGCCTGCAGGTCCCTCGAGACACCCGCCGGCATCCAGATCTCTTTCGCCTGCTCCTGCGGCAGGCGGGAGACGACCTTCGTCCACGGGCTCTGCCACAGCTCCTCGAGGGTCTTCGTCGCGTCCGCCGGCGCCGCCTCGACCAGCGACTGCTCGAGCGACCGCATCACGCCCTTGACCCGCGAGAGGCCGGGATTGCCGCCCCAGCCGGGATCGCAACCGGCCGGCACCCGAAGGATCTCGCCGGTCCGCTTGTTCGTCCAGGTGCGCATCTCTATGACCGGCGCCTTGGCCGTGTAGCGGACGACGTCGTCCTCCGTCCACGGCCGCGCCAGCAGATCGTCGCGCTCGCGCTGGGAGATCTGCCGCACGGCGCATTTGCAGTGCCAGCCGTTCGGCGGGAAGATCGCCGCCCACACGGGATCGTCGACCGGAAGGATCAGGCCGACCCATTGCAGGTGGTCCCGCCGCGGGTTCGCCGAGACGGTGTGGAGGTAAAGGAAGTAGGGCAGCGCCCGCTTCGACCGTTGCGCCCGCTCCCATTGCCCGGCCGCCCGTGCCGAGGCGGTGTTGCCCCAGAAGACGGTCTTCAACCGCCGTTCGGCGGTGAAGTCGATGAGCTTCGGCGGATGCTCGCCGGTGGGATCCTCGACCAGCCGCGGCTTGCCCCAGCCGGCCTTGCGCAGCTCCTCGACGACGCCCTTGCGCCAGTTCTCGAAGCCCTGACCATCAGTCAACGCCTTGCCGATCGAACTCTTGAAGACGCCGAGAAGCTCCAGCTCGAGCGCCTTGGCCACGGTGAACGAGGTGGCGTGTTCGGCGCCGAAGACGTCGAGGTGGCTGAAGCTCGGCTTCAGGCCCTTGTCGGTGAAGTAGCGCGTGACCTCCGGCGGCGTGGCGAACCCGCGCTTGACCTCGGCCATCGCCTCAGTCCTTCACGTCGCCGACGCCCCGAGCGATCGTCGTCGCGATCGCCAGAGCCCGCGCCAGCTCGGTCCCGTCGGGTCCTCTCGCCTCGAGCATGGCGAGCGCCTCTTCGAAGCTCGTCGCCTTCTCGATCACCTCGCGGAGCGGATCGAGCAGCGGGTCGGAGATGTCCTCCCAATCGGCGAGGGCACCCTCGAGCATCGCCTCGACGTCGTCGAGACCGTCGGCGACCGGGTCGGCCCGCAGCTCCCGGCCGGCGAGAAGGTCCGCCCGAAGGCATCCGCCGCACCGGCACCCGGCCACGTGCGCCGCGAGCCGGGCCGGTTTCTTCGGATCGGGGACCGCCGGCGTCTTCGTCGGGGTCGGCGTGGCGGCGGTGGCTTCGGGCTTCGCCGGTGGGGTCAACAGCTCGTCGTCGGATTGCGGTTCGGAGAGGCCGAGCTTGTCCCGCAATTCGCGCTGCGAGACCTTGAGACCCATCGGCACCAGAGTGGCGACCGCCGTCGAGACGGCCTGCATGTCCTCGGGTTCGGAGATCGGCCACTCGACGCTCGGATAGAGAGTCTGGGGTCCGTAGTTCATCGCGACGAACCACCGGATGAGGTCGCGATCGGCGGTCTGTGCGAGCTGGCGCGCATCGGCCTGGGCAATGTCGATGCGGACCTTGTCGTGGATCTTGGCTTGACCGTAGCTCGACCCGTCCTTCGACGTCATGGTCTGACCGAGCACCACGAGGCTGACCTTGTCGTCGGTGTAGTCGATCAGCGACCCGAACACCTTCTCGCCCTGGGTACCGGCGACCGCGTGGAACTCGATCAACATCGATTCCGGGATGATCGCCGCGGCATCGTTGGCGATTCCCGTGACGGCTCTGAGCAGGGCGCGCTTGTCCGCCTCGCTTGCCCCCGGACCGTATTTGCCGACGCGGAACGGAATGCCGTAGACTTCGCAGAATGCGGCCCAGTCCTGGAGCGCGAACGATTGCACCATGTAGGCCCAGCTCGCCGCTCGGGCGACGCCTCGCCGAATCGGGATCCCCATGCGCGTCCGCGGCTGGTGGATCATGAAGCGGCCCGGCTGAAGCTCCTCGCCGTCGACCGAACCGTCGACGGCCATGCGCAGCACGTCGAGACGCACCCGGTCGAACTGGAAAAAGCGCGGATCGCGCCACGTCAGGCGCTCCGGCCGGAGCAGTCCGTCGCGATAGTCCCACCCGATCTCGACGACGCTGAAGCCCTTGCCGATGCCGTCGAGCAGCGCCGCACATCCCTCCTGGAAGGTGCCACTCTCGATCAACTCACCGACGGCATCCGCAATCTTGGTCGGCACGCCCTTCGGTACCTGGAGCGTCGCCGGCACTCCTTCGAGCACGAGGCGCCGCGTCTGGAGCACCGAGGCGTAGTGGAGGTAGCGTTCCTCCATCTCCTCGGCGAGCGTCAGGTAGGCGCGGGCCTCGCCGGCTTGGGCGTCGCGTAGGATCGTCCCGAGCTTCTCCGGAGTCAGGCCCGAGGAGGCCCGTTCCTCGGCGACGCGCCGGACGCCGGCGACGGTCGGCGCGGCGATCTCTTCGGAGAGGCTCTTGGACGAGACCGGCCGGCCGTCCGGCCCGAGGATCTGGCTCACCATAGTGCTCGGCCTCCGGTTGTTTCGTCGTCGTCGTCGCCCTCCTCGCGGCGGAGGTCGGCGGCGGTCATGTAGCCGTACTCGACGATGGCGACGCGGGTCGCGTGGTAGGCGAGCGCCAGCGCCACCGCGGCATCGGCGTGCCGCTTCTTCCCCTCGCCGCCGATCCTGACGGCCGGCGGCTGGGCGACGCCGCGGATCGTCTGGACGAGGCGGAGATCGGAGAGGATCTCCGCATCCTTCGGCACGGTGATCATGTCGTCTTCGAAGGCGGCCTTGAGCGGCGGCATCTCGGTCCGATACCACTCGACCGAGAGCTTCTGAGCGATGCAGGCGATCATCGACACTTTGCGCTGAGCATGCTCGGCAACATATTCGCCGGAACCGGTCGCATCGAAGACCGCCGCCATGAACCGCGGCAAACGCTTGATGACGTCCACGGTCAGCGTCGCCTGCTCCTCGTACGGGATGCGACGCATCTCGATCACCAGGGCGGTGTCGCGTCGGGTGGTCGGGCTCATGGCGAGCACCCACAGCACAGACAGGTCGGCGACGCGAGCGAAGTCGAAGCCGAGCGCATGCTGCCGCTTCGGATCGAGCCGCGCCAATGCAGCGCGAACGTCTTCGGTGAAGCGCGCGATCATCGCCTTTCTGATCAGCTCGGGGCGATGAAGGAAGTCGGCCGGCAGTTCCCATCGCAAGATCGGAATCCCGTCGCGCATCCGCGCTTCGATCAAAGGCCCGGACAGCCAGGCGCCGGCTCCTTCCGCCGGTGTACAGAACAACTCCTCGTCGGCACCGTCACCGTAGAAGGCGATGATCTCGGCGCGCCACTCGGCCTCGGCTTCCGGCGACCACTCGCGCTCGGTGACGAGGCAGATGCGCTGGTAGAGGCCGTCACGCAGAGCGTCGTCGAAGTCGATCCGGAGATGCCGATACGGTTTGCGTCCAGCGAGGATGTCCTGGACCAGTTCGTTGAACGGGTTCTCGGCGCCGTTGTGGGTGGAAACCACCACGACCTGACCACCCCACATCAGGAAGGCGAGCGCCGCCTTCAAGAGTTCCTTCAAGGATTCGACGAATGCCGCCTCGTCGATGATCACGAGACCCTGTTTGCCGCGCAGGGTGCGCGGTGCCGAGGAGAGCGCGATGATTTCGAAGCCCGAGGCGAAGCGGATGCGGAACGCCTTGATCTGGCGGGTCTCTGCCGGATTGTCCGGGTCGACGTCATCGAAGAGGAACTCCTCCTCGGCCGCGGCGGCGAGCGCGAAGGCCCGCGCCCACATGGCTGCAGCGTCGACGAACTCGCGGGTCATCTCCTGGGAATAGGAGATGTACATCACGTCCATGCCGCGCGCCCGTCTGGTGCGCGACGCCTTGAGAACGGCATGGGCGGCGAGCCCCCAGGTGTAGCCGATGCGCCGACTCTTCTCGACGACCAGAACACGCGTCTTCGGATCGTCGAGGATCTCGATGCCGCGCCCCTGATAGGGAAGCAGCAGGTCTGGAAGCCTGCCGTCGGCGTAGAGTGTCGGCACTGCGTCGAGCGTCGCCCGGCGCGCGAGCGCCCATTCTTCCTTGGTCACCAGACCGGTGGCGCTGGGAATGCTCATGACTTCGCCCGGATTCCGAGAATCTGCGCTTTGATCGCTTCGACGGTCTCTTCGGTGAGCCCCTTGGCCTTGGCGACCGCTTCGACCGTCTTTTCCGCCTTCTCGGTGAAGTCGCGCAGGATCCGCGCCTTGGTGTCGGCCGAGATCCGTGCCGCTTCCTCGGCGTGCTTCAGGGCGCGGGACGCGAACATCAGCATTTCCGCGGTCTCGCCATCGGCCGAGAGATCGCCGGCGCTCTCCAACATTTCGAAGGTGAGGCTCTTGATCGTCTGAGCGAGGAGCAGGGTGATCTGCTCTGCGTTCTCGCCCTCGAACTTCGGCGTCAGGATCGCGGCGATCTCGCGCGTCTCCTCGAGGCGCCGACCCATCTTGGCCAGTCGCAGAGATCGGCGGTTGAACGCGGTGCGCGAGATCTGCGGGATGCCGTCCGTGATCCCCTGCGCCCAGGCTGCCGATCGGATGGCGCCGTTGAGCTGATCGAGGATCTCGAGCTGAGTGAGCTTGGCCTCCTTCAGCGCCGTGTAGGCGGCGCGAACCGCTTCGTCGCACCACTCGGGCAGACGGTCGATCGAGGAGATCCGGCCTCGCCCGGTGTCGCGGCCGGCCATGGGACGCCTCACTCGGTGATGATGGGTTCGGACGGCCAGTCGACGCCGCCGATCTTCAGCCGGCGCGCGAGATGCGACCGGCCCTTCGGCGTGATCGTGCCGATCAGGACCGATCCGGCTTCGGAAACGCGGATGGCATCGAATTTCGCGAGGTAGCGCATCTCCTCGTGAACCCACTCGCGATCCTCGTTGACCGCGAAAGTGTACAGCTCGCGCTGGAGATGTTTCGACGAGAGCGATCCGTCCGGCCACTCGGCGAGCTTGCGCAAGATGATCAGCCGCGCGTCTGCCCGGTACTGATCGACGAAGTCGGACATTTCAGCGCTCCCTCAGCATGTAGTCCTGGAAACGGGTCGCCATCGCCGCCACCGGC
>CALFRR010000194.1 GCA_937919435.1 uncultured Alphaproteobacteria bacterium
TTCTCAATGGAAAAATCCGCGTCGCCCGGGTCAGTTCTCCGCGGAAATCAACATGCAGATGGATCCGCCCCCGGAAGACGCTGCCCTCGGCGACCGGTTCGAGCAGGGTGGCGACCGCATCGCCGGCCCCGCGCGGACGCGGCTCCGGAACCGGAGGCGCCGGCATCGGCACCCGCTCGTCTCGCGCCCGTCGGCAGGCGTCCGCATGGCTTCGGGCGACGCGACTCTCATAGGCGATGTCTGGCTGGCGGGCCGGCTTTTCGGCCACCGGATACCGCTTCCACCCCGAGAGTTCGGGGGCGACCCGAACCTCCGACGTCTCCGACGACGGTTCCAGATAGGTACGGTAGCGTGCACGCCGCAATTCGTCCTGAGACTGGGCGACGTAGTTCGGATAGAAGGTCGGCTTCGGACCGTTGAGGACGCAGCGCCAGGGGGGCAACACCCCGGCACCGTCCACTTCGTGCAGATGCGACACCTCCACTCTGCCCTTCAAGGCATCCTCGGTGCCGACATAGCCGAAGATCCGATCGGCCCAATCGGCTCTGCGGCTGCGGTGATCGGACGAGGCATGGCCCGCCATGTCGGCGACCGTGTAATCGTAGGGCAGCTTGAACATCTGGGTCAGACCGAAGGCGATCGGCGTTCCTGCCTCGTCGGCGAGGAAGAAGACCGGTATGCCCGGCTCGAGAGGGGTCCCCGGCCCCACTTCGCCAGAGAACAGAGCCTTCTTCCAACGCCCCCACGGCGTGTCCTGGCGCCGCCCGTCGTCGCCCTTGGTCTCTTCCGGATGTGTATCGGCGAAGGCACGGAACACCGCGTCGTCGATGCGATGTCGGCGCGGGTTCTCGAGGTCGTGGAAGAAGAAGTCGCGATGCTTCTTTCCCACCTTGTCGGTGAAGACGAAGTGGCCGACGGCGTCGGCTTCGTCCGCGAATTCGGCCGTCCGGGGGGCACAATCGACGACCTTGCGCATGATCAGGTCGACGATCCCTCCGCCGCCCGGCGCTCGCCCACGGTTGGCGGCATTGGCCAGGGTCGAACTGCGGTGCAGCAGCCGCTCGTCGAACATCACGCAGGCGGGCTGATATCCCGCCTCGATGATCCAGCGGCGGTTGTCCTCGGCACTTCCGAGCCGACGGCCCAACAGACCGGCGAGATCGTCGTGTTCGACGCGAGCATAGCGACACTCGTCGATCACCCAGTTTCGTGTCCCGTCGGCTCCGACCGCCAGATGGAGCCAGCCGGCGTGTGCCAGAGGCACATAGGCGGACCGTTGCACCCCTTCCCGGGGGCAGGCGACCCGCGTCATGCGTTCCTGATAGAACTTCGCCTGGAGATCGCGCACCGCGAAGCGGCGATCGTCGATACGGGCGAATTTGCCGAAGGAGGTGATCTCGACCGTCGAACGCAGCAGGCCGCGCAACGACGATCCCGGGATCGCGCGGCGGCGGGTGCCGTCGGGCAGATGCAGTTCGAAGAACGTCGATCGGCCCGCCCCGGCGGACGAGCGAACCGTCCCCTTCGAGACGATCAGCGGCGTGTGGGCACGGAGTTCCAGGTCTAGTTCTCCGCACCAACCATCCGCCACCGGAACGTCGTGCGAGACGTCGTCGGCACCGGGCAGTTCCACGAAGCCGGACAGCGGAACGAACCCGTAGGGCGAGGAGATCCCGGAGGTCATGCGTGGTCTCCTTCGTCGGCGTGGATTCCACCCACATCGAAGCCATTGAACCGCCGCAGGATCGGCCCAAATCCGGTCACCGGCGCGTCGGCCCAGATCTGCGCGTAGACGAGCGACACGCCCGATCGTCCGCCGATGTGCCGCGGGTCGACACGAACCGTCCGGACCTCGGCGAGACCTTCGATCGGTCGGCTGCCGTCGCCCGAGAGCGGCTCTTCACAACTCCAGACGAGCCGCCAACTTCCGGTGAGATCGGTCACGGTGAGCGACACGCCGTCTTCGTTGCGGAACTCGCCGCTGCCGGGCACGGTATCGACCACAGGGGGCAGATCGGGCTCGATCGCGCACCAGACCCGACTCTCCGTGCCCCAGCGGACGACCCACCCGACCACCTCTCCGAGTTCGGCGATCGCGGCGTCGACTTCGAGAGGATCGCGCAAGGTCGCGGTCTTCACGTACCATCGAGCGAACGAGAACGGCCGATCCGTCCATCCGTCGAGTTTTTCGGAGAGGATCCGGTAGTCCTCCAGAAGCGAGCAGAGAGCATCGCCAGTCATTGCGCCCCTCCACCTGCTTCGATCTTCCGGAACCGCCCATGACCACGCCCCGAAGCGCCACCGAGCGCGAGGCGTCCGGTCTGGAGATCGTCGAGGGCGGCGAAGAACGCCTTCCGAAGATCCTCTTGAAGTTCTTCGAACCTCGGCAACAGCCGAATGTGCAGGTCGAGCCGACCGCCGACCAGAACCTCTTCGTCGAACAGCAGTCCCTGGCGGGCGCCTCCGGTGAAGCGATCGATCGAGACGTGCGCGATCCGTTGATGCGCGCTGCCGGTCAGATCCAACACGGCATCGTCGATCACGATCGAGCCGATCTGACCGGTCTCCGGGCCGCGGTCCTCCTTCTCGGAGCGGTCGGGCACTCTGCGTGCCTTGACCGAACCGAACAGATCCCCGATCGCCGCGTCAGTCGGGTCATCCGTCGACCCGCCCGCTTCGCCGAAGACATGCCCGGCTCTGAAACGGCGATGGTGAAACGCGGTCCGATGCCGGAGAGCCCCCTTGATCGACGTTGCGGGAATGACCACGCATCGCGCATCGGCGGCTTCGACGACCCGCGCCGCCCGACCGTCGGGCCCCCAATCGAGATAGCTCTCACGCAACGGAACCGCATCGACCTCGTCGCTGCCGAGTGCAACCGAACCGCCACCGATACGCCAAGTGTCGATCGCTTCGAGCGGTAGGCTCAACCGACGACCGACGGTGGCGGCCGGGACCGGCGAAATACGATCGAGAAGATCGATATTTCCGTCCCGGGCAGAGGCGCGGCGGAACTCGCGATAGGCGGCGAACCCCTCGTCGTCGAGAACGAAGCACCGCTCGAAGAACCGGAGACCCGTGGAATCGGAAACCGGCACCAACTTCCCGAGACCGCCGCGGGTCGATCCGCCCACACTCAGATCACCCGATGCCAGAATGCCGAGGATCGTGTCCCATATCTGCCGATCATCGTCGAGCGTCGATTGCCGCCCGTTCAGTTGCAACTCGATCGAGAACCGCACTCCGCGGGGGACGACGGTTCGATCGAACTTGCCGGTCCCGTCGACGGTGCCGCGAGACCCGATACGGACACGATCTCGAACCACGGTTGCCTCGCGCGTCGCGGCGAGCAGAAAGCGAAGAACGGGATCGATCAGGTCTCCGCTCGGTGAGAACCTGGAATCGTCTCCGCGATCGGGGGCGAGGCGACCGAGGACGGGCTCGTCATCACCATCGTGGCACCACCCCCAGGACATCGACAGCCGGGCCGGCGCTCCGTCTTCGCCTTCGGCATAACCGAAAACGTCCTTCAGCGAGTCCGGCTCGAACGACGATCTG
>CALFRR010000195.1 GCA_937919435.1 uncultured Alphaproteobacteria bacterium
TCGGCTGGATCGGCCTGCATGACGTTGTCGCGCTATCGGGCTCTGGCGGCCCTGCCGGCGGGGCTGGTGGCGGCGGACGTCAATCTCGGCTCGGCGATCCTGGCGGCGACCGGCCACGCGGTGGTCGCCGCCCCCTATCACCGAATGCAGCGCGGCATTCTCGACGCCGACCGGATCCTGAACGACACGCCGGAGGCGGCCTTCGCGGTGATCGACCGGCGCGGCGTCGGCTATCTCGTCCACTGTACGGAGACCGACACGGTCGCGGCGGGCGACGCGGCGGCGGCGAAGACCGGGCTGATGGCGCGGCTGCTCTCCGGCGAACGGTTCGACCGGATCACCGAGATTCCCGGTGATCCGGCGATCCGGATGTTCCGGATCGAGGCGCGGCGGGTGGCGCCGGGCACTTAACCGGCCATTGACCACCCGACCAACCCATGCCCCTGCGTCGGGGTGTGTTTACGCTTTCTTGGACCGATAAAATCAGAGTGGTCTCCAGCGACCGACGGGGCCCGACCCCGCGGCGGACCGTCGGGGGACCCGGCGGCGGGGGCGAGCGGAGGTCTCTCCGGTACGGCCGCCGACCAGCGAGGGGATGGACGTGATGGGTGTCGATGCCGACGTGGTGGTGATCGGGGCGGGACCGGCCGGTCTGACCAGTTCCTACCTGCTGACCAAGGCCGGCCTCTCGGTGATCGTGCTGGAACGCGATTCGACCCGGGTCGGCGGCATCTCGCGCACCGTCGAGCACAACGGCTTCCTGTTCGACATCGGCGGCCACCGCTTCTTCTCGAAGTCGAAGGAAGTGGTCGACCTGTGGCGCGAACTGCTGCCCGACGATTTCCTCGAACGTCCGCGTTCGTCGCGGATCTTCTACGGCCGCAAGCTCTATTCCTATCCGTTGAAGGCCTTCGAAGCGCTGCGGAACCTCGGGCTCCTGCAGTCGGCGGCCTGCGTCGCCTCCTATGCCTGGGCGCGGATCCGGCCGATCGCCGAGCCGACGACCTTCCATCAGTGGGTGCGCAACCAGTTCGGCGAACGGCTGTTCCGGATCTTCTTCAAGACCTACACCGAGAAGGTGTGGGGGATGAGCTGCGACGAGATCTCCGCCGACTGGGCGGCGCAGCGGATCAAGGGGCTGAACCTCGGCGCGGCGGTGTTCCATGCGCTCGCCCGATCGTTCCGCCGCTCGAGGCCGGCGGCCGGCGGACCGGTGATCAAGACGCTGATCGAATCCTTCGACTATCCCCGCAAGGGGCCGGGCATGATGTGGGAGGCCGCGGCGGCCAAGACCCGTGCCCAGGGCGGCCGCATCCTGATGGGCCGCAGCCTCGCCGAGGCGCGCTTCGACGAAGCCACGGGCGTGTGGACGGTGACCGCGACGACCGCCGACGGCACCCGCGAGAGCTTCACCGCCCGCCACGTGATCTCCTCGGCGCCGATCCGCGAGCTCTGCAACGCGCTGAAGCCGGCGCCGCTGTCGCTGTTCTCGGCGCGGGCCCTCAAGTATCGCGACTTCCTGACGGTGGCGCTGATCACCACCGAGAAGGACCTGTTCGCCGACAACTGGATCTACATCCACGATCCCAGCGTCCGGGTCGGGCGGATCCAGAACTTCCGGTCGTGGTCGCCGGAGATGGTGCCGAACCCCGATCTCGCCTGCCTCGGGCTCGAGTATTTCTGCTTCGAGGGCGACGAGCTGTGGACGATGGACGACGCCGATCTGGCGAAGCTGGCGGCCGAGGAGATCGACCGGCTCGGGCTGGTTCCGAAGGACACGGTGGTCGACGCCCGGGTGGTGCGCCAGCCGAAGGCCTACCCGGTCTACGACGACGACTACAAGCATCACGTGGCGATGGTCCGGCTCGACCTCGAGCGGGCCTTCCCGACCCTGCATCTGGTCGGCCGCAACGGCATGCACAAGTACAACAACCAGGACCACGCGATGATGACCGCGATGCTGACGGTCGAGAACATCGTCGCCGGGCGTCGGGTCTACGACGTGTGGAACGTCAACGAGGACGCCGAATACCACGAGGCCGGCGGTTCGGGCGTCGCCGCGGCGCTGGCGAGCGAGCGGCAGGTGCCGCGCCGGGTCGCCTGAGCGGCCGGCGCCTTCGGCACGACGCGTTGAACAAAGAAGCCCCCGGGGACCGAGCGGTTGCCGTAGGGATTGGCATAGCTTGCCGCGCTATGGCGAAAGGCCAGGATGTCGCGCTTGTGAACTTCAGCCGTGCAATTCATGATTCGGGCAAGGGAGGACATCCTATGCGCGGTGTAATCGTATTTGTGGCGGTTGCGTTAATTTTGGTCGGTTGTGCGACACGTGTTCCGAGTGAGCCGTACAATTTAAGTGAGGTGGAGGAACGTATAATAAAACTAAAATTTCTTGAGACCATCAAAGATCCATCGTCGCTTGCTCTGAGTGACATTAATGCATCAAAATTAAGTGATGGCCGAATAGCGGTTTGTGGGCTATTTAATGCGAGGAATTCATTCGGCGGGTTTGTCGGAAACACGCCGTATTTGGGATTTTTAACGGGTTCAACTTTCGAACTCGACACGGTCGGCGATAGTCGACAAATGGCTACGCTCGCGCTTAACCAATGCCGGCGACACGGTCTCTATTAAGCGAGCTGAGGGGGAGGGCGGCACCGTCGGGTGAGCGCCGGTGGGCCGCCCGCGGCGTCGATCACCAGCCCCAGAAGAACAGCCACCAGGCATAGTCGGAGACGGCGATCGCCGGCAGCAGGGCGGCGGTGGTGGCGAGGCGCAGGACGAGGCCGCGGCCGTAGAGGCCGGCGACCAGCCAGCCGAGCCGGGCCGACCACAGCGACGCTCCGGCGAGCAGCGCGATGCGCAGCGGCTCGACCCAGCCCATGTCGATCCCGTCGGACTTCAGGAGCGTCACGGTCAGCGCCGAGAGGCCGAGGAAGACGCCGGTGCCGGCCATCGGGATCATCGTCTGGGCGTAGTGGTGGAAACGCCGGGTCGACCAGCCGCCGCCGAGGAGCGAGGCGAGGGCCAGGGCGCCGGAGACGATGCCGCCGACCACCAGCGAGGTCGCGAGGATGTAGGCGACGAGCAGGGCGCCGTCGAGCAGGGTCAGGACGTCGTTGTTGGCGGGGTAGTCGGTCAGGATCCACCACGGCGCGGTGGTGGTCAGTGGCCACAGGACGCCGGCGTCGGCGAGGACGTCGGCGACCATCTGTTTGACGTCGATGAACCAGGGGCTCGAGCTCCAGTGGAAGGCGCCGACGGCGATGCCCATCAGGCCGAAGACGATCAGCGCGGTCTCCCACGGATCCGGCCGGTCGCCGGCGACATGGACGATCTCGTGGGTCGGCGAGCGCCGGGCGAGGCGGATGGCACCGCCGCGCCAGCCGGAGCAGCGGGCGCACATGTGGCAATGGCTGTTGCCGCGCATCGTCGGGATCGCCACCAGGGGGGCGCAGTTGATCCGCTCGGCCTTGCCGCCGGTGCGGCGGAAGTCGTCCCAGCGGTCGCGATCGACCCGGTAGTGGATCGGTGCGAGCTTCGACAGGACCCGGAAGACACCGTTGACCGGGCACAGGAAGCGGCACCAGACCCGCTTGTCGCGGCCCCAAAGGAAACCGACGACGATCGCCGCGACGGTCGAGCCGCCGAGGATCAGCACCACCGGCGCCGGATACTGGTAGACGCTGACCATCTGGCCGTAGATCGTGGTCGATGCGAAGGCGGCGAAGGGCCAGCCGGCCCAGGTGACGACCCGTGGGATCGCCCGGCCGCGTCCGTGGCGGGCGGCGAGTTCGGTCAGTGCGCCTTCCGGGCACATCACGCCGCACCACATCCGTCCGACCAGGATCATCGAGACCAGCACGAAGGGCCACCAGATCCCCCAGAACACGAACTGGGCGAACAGGGTGACGTGGGTCCAGACGTGATCGAGCCGGCCGGGAAGGGGGAAGGCCAGCGGCACCACCATCAGGGTCACGTAGATCGTGACCATGGTCCACTGGGTGGCCTGGATGAGGCCGCGATGATGCAGCAGGAAGTCGCCGGCGAGCGCCAGGAAACGATCGATCCGGCCGTCGCCGGGGCGGGCGAGGCCGGAGGGCAGGGGGGCTTCGGGGGCGGTCGCGCCCTCGTCCCGTTCGAGGTCCCGGGTCATCGTCATGATCTCGCCTCCCGCGCCACCGGTGCCGGGGCGGCGAACCGGCCCCGGGCGAAGATCGCCGCGACCACCAGGGCATAGACGCTCCAGGCGGCGATCGTGGTCAGGTCGGGCCGTGCCCGATAGCCGGTCAGCGAGGCGACGAAGGCACCGATGCCGGCCCCGTCGTCGAGGATGAAACCGGTGTTCCACAACGGACGCGACAGTTGCGGCAGCACGTCGAGACCGACGAGGCGATCGACCCCGGCGGTGAACAGGGCGAGGCCGAGGAGCAGCAGCATGGTCTCGGTCACCCGGAAGAAACCGCGCCAGGAGAGCCGGTTGCCGCCGTACTGGAGCAACGCCCAGGTGACGAGTGCGGCGAGAAGCCCGCCGGCGGCGGCGAGCGTCGCGCCGGAGAGCCCACCCTTGCCGGCGGCGGACGCGAAGGTGCCCCAGAGGAAGACCACGGTCTCCGAACCCTCGCGGGCCACCGCGACGAGCGCCAGGACGAAGACGCCGATGCCGCTCGCCCGCGCCGTGGCGGCGTCGAGACCGGTTTCGAGGTCGCGCTTCAGGGTACGGCCGTGGCGGCGCATCCAGGCGACCATCTGCAGGATCAGGCCGGAGGCGACCAGCACCATGGCGATCTGGAACCAGTCCTGGCCCTCGTCGCCGAGCAGATCGGCGAAGAACATCAGGACCATCGCCAAGGCGGCCGCGGTGGCGAGACCGGCGACGACGCCGCTCCACAGCCACAGCCGGACCGCGGCCACGGCACTGCCGACCTGGGTCCGGGAGATCCAGGCGGCGAGGATGCCGACGACCAGCAGAGCTTCGATGCTCTCGCGCCAGACGATGAAGGCGACCTGTCCGAACTGTCCGCTCATCTGCGATCAGACCTCGTGAATGCGCCGTGGCCCGGCCGGGCCGGGTTCACTTGGCGACCACCACCGCCGGTGGCATGTCGAGGTGGAAGTCGTCGAAGAACTTGTATTCGCCGGGGTCGAGCCGGCGGATGACCATCACCGTCTCGGCGCCCGGAGCGATCACCTTCTCCTTGCGCAGCTCGATGCTCTCGAACTCGGCCGGCGTGGTGCCGGTGTTGACGAGCTCGAGGCGGATCCGGGTGTCGGCCGGCACCTCGACCCGCAGCGGGGTGATGACGCCGTCCCGGAACTCGATGCGGAAGGTCTTCTCCTCTTCCGCGCGGGTCGGAGCGATCCCGGCGGTGGCGGCGAGGAGACACGCGAGAAGGAGGCTCGGAGTGTGCAGGCGGGTCACGGATCGGGGCTCCTTCGGCGCGGCCGGCGAACGAACGACGGGAGAGGGGAGGGACTCCCCTCTCCGACGAGCGGGCTCAGTAGGCGCCCTTCTTGCCGATGCCGGCGTAGGTGAACTCCCACGACACGGTGATCGGGTCGAACCACTTGGCGACGCCGGTCTCCTTGTCGATGTGGCGACCGAAGTGCGAGCCGTGGGTGGCACCCGGCGGCAGGATCGTGTAGGTCAGCTTGTACTTGCCGGGGCCGTTCATCTTGACGTTGTCGCCGTAGTGGGGGCCGTCGCTGGCCACCATCGGCATGAAGTCGCCGGCGATCTTCTTGCCGTCGTCGAGCTTGACCAGCTCGAACTTGACGGTCAGGTAGGGCACCCAGTCGCCTTCGGCGAAGCCGTTCTTGTTGGTCTTCAGCGCCTTGATGTCGGCTTCGAGGTGGACGTCGGAGTCCGCCGCCGGGCGCATCATGCCGGGCGGATCCATCTCGATCGGCTGCAGATAGACGGCGGCGATCTCCAGCCCGCCACCGTTCTGCGGCTTGCCGATCGGCACTTCCTTGGCGGTGGCGAGCCCGGTCATGCCTGCGAAGAGCATTCCGGCGGCCAGCGCGCGGAAGGTGGACGTCTTCATCGTGTCGATCTCCTGTGAGCGGCGGCGCGGTCGCCGGGCCGGTGGTTTCGAGCGCGCTCCGGTCCGCGCCGGTGCGCGGACGACGGACGGGGAGGGCGCTCCACGGGCGGTCCGGAACGCCTTCGCGGCGCTCGACGACCTCTCGTCGACAGACGAATATCGCTCCTGCGAATGATTAGCAATAGCAGCAGATTTGCGTAGCTACTTTGAAAAGGTTCCAGAAATCGGTTTTCATCGCCGGCATCGGCGCGATGCTCGGACGGGAAGAGGCCGCGACGGGCGACGAGGGCGCGGGTGCGCGGACGCCCAACGGGGGCGTCTCGGCGCGTCGCCGGGCGCGGGTGCGCGGCTTCGCATCGCAAAATACCCGATGGGATCGGGAGCCCACCGATGCTAGACGAAAGTCTCCCATCGGTGCCGCCGCCGCGGCGTCCGCCCATTCGACGGAGCTTCGATGATTTCCCCTGCCGACCTTCAGCGCCTCGCCACCCTCCTCGCCGATGCCCGCCGCGACGGGGCAAAACTCGAGCGGATCGATCCCGATCTCGTGCCGGAGGATGCCGCGTCGGCGGATGCGGTGCAGGACCTGCTCCTCTCCGGTGCCGGTGCGATCGGTGCCTACAAGGTGTTGCAGATCGCCGACGGACCGGGGTCGCTCGGCCAGATCCCGGCGTCGCGGATCCTCGCGTCACCGGCCGAGCTACCGGCGGGGACGGCGGGCCTCAGGGTCGAGGCGGAGATCGCCTTCCTGATCGGCCGCGATCTGCCGGGACGCGCCGACGGAGCCGCCTATCGGACCGAGGAGGTCGCCGAGGCGATCGCCGGGGCCTTCGCCGCCTTCGAGATCCTGGAGAGCGCCTTCGCCGATACGGTCCAGCCGCCGCCGCTGCTCGCCCGGGCCGACAACATGAACAACTGGGGACTGGTCACCAGTCCGATCGTCGCCGACTGGCAGGCGCTGCCGCTCGACGACGTGGCGGTGACCCTCGACGTCGGCGGCCGGCGGGTGGTCGATCGGCGCGGAGGGCATCCGTCCGGAGATCCCTTCCATCCGATGGTGTGGCTCGCCAACGAACTGGTCCGGCGCGGCCGCGGCTTCCGGGCCGGGCAGATGGTGACCACCGGCTCGTTCGGCGGCGCCCATGCGATCCGGCCGGGCGAAGAGGCGGTCGCCGTCATCGAGGGCTTCGCCCCGATCCGCTGTCGGATGGGGTGAGACCCCGAGGTTCGCTTCGAAACGAAGACGCCCCGCGGCCGGCCGGCACGCGGGGCGTCTTCGTTCGGGCAGGTCCGGTCCGCCGACCTCAGGCGACCGAGATCGGGCGGGTGGGGATCGGCAGCGACTTCGGCGTGAGCTTCCGCTCCAGCGCGGCGAAGGCGGTGGTCAGGCCGTAGTTCATCACCAGATAGATCGCACCGGCGACCGACAGCGCCTCGAAGGCGCGGAAGGTTTCCGAGACGATCGAATAGGCGATGCCGGTGATCTCGAACAGGGTGATGATCGAGGCGAGCGAGGTCGCCTTGACCATGATGATCACCTCGCTCGAATAGGCCGGCAGGGCCTGCCGGATGGCGATCGGCAGGGTGATCCGGGTGAGCATGGTGAAGCGGCTCATGCCGCAGACCTTCGCCGCCTCGAGCGCACCGATCGGTACCGCATTGAGCCCGCCGCGCAGCACCTCGGCCTGATAGGCGGCGGTGTTCAGCGCCAGCGCGGTGATCGCACACCAGTAGGGTTCGCGCAGGAACGGCCACAGGAAGGAGTCGCGGACGATCGAGACCTGACCGAGCCCGTAGTAGATGAGGAAGATCTGGACCAAGAGCGGCGAGCCGCGCAGCGCGAAGACATAGGCCGACACCAGCCATTCGGCGACCAGCGAGGTCCGCCGGAGGAGGGTCAGGCCGAGCGCCAGCACGCCGCCGATCGCCACCGAGGTGGTGACCAGGGTGATGGTCACCGGGATGCCTTCCAGCAGGGCGAAGAAGGTCTCGGAAAGGAACTTGAAGTCGATCACGTCCGTCGCCCTCCGCCCTTCGGCATGCCGCGCATCGCCCAGCGCTCCGCGTTGCGGAAGACGGCGCCGGAGACGGTGGTGACGAGCAGGAACAGCGCCGCACCGGTTCCGTAGAAGGTGAAGGCGGCACCGGTCGAGCCGACCGCGATGCGGGTCTGGTTCATGATCTCGACCAGACCGACCACCGAGATCAGCGCCGATTCCTTGATGACCAACTGCCAGACGTTGCCCATGCCGGGCAGCGCGTAGCGCAGCGTCTGCGGTGCGACGATCCGGCGCAGACGCAGGAGGCGGCTCATGCCGGCGACCTC
Organism: uncultured Alphaproteobacteria bacterium; assembly: GCA_937919435.1. Classification (GTDB taxonomy): domain Bacteria; phylum Pseudomonadota; class Alphaproteobacteria; order Rhizobiales; family Ancalomicrobiaceae; genus Siculibacillus. The sequence goes on from CALFRR010000195.1 coordinate 8,371, forward strand.
GGCCGCTTCCAGTTCGCCCTTCGGGATCGCCTGATAGGCGCCGCGCAGCACCTCGGTCTCGTAGGCACCGGAGACGATGCCGACCGCGAAGGTGCCGACGACGAAGCCGTTCAGCCCGAAGAAGCCCTGATGGCCGAACATCCGGGCGATCGAGCCGATCGCCTGGGAACCGCCGAAATAGAGCAGGTAGATGACCAGAAGGTCGGGGATGCCGCGCAGGACGGTCGTGTAGGCGGTGGCGCAACCGCGCGCCACCGCCGATCCCGACAGCTTCGCCCAGCATCCGAGCGTGCCGAAGGCGATCCCGACGCAGAAGGCACTGACCGAAACGGCGACGGTCATCAGGGTGGCACTGGTCAGTGCCGCTCCCCAACCCTTCGGACCGAATCCGATCAACGTGAAATAGGCGACGAGACCGTCCACGGCTTCCTCACCCGATCACTGACGCGGCGTGGTGTCGACGTGGAACCACTTCAACGCCAACTTCTTGACGGTGCCGTCTTCGATCGTCGACTTGATCGCGGCGTCGAGCTTGGCCTTCAGTTCCGGCTGGCCCTTCATGATGCCGAAGGCCGAACCGATGCCGAGCAGGCCGTCGTAGAACTTCGGGCCGGCGAGCACGATCTTGCCCTGCGACTGCTCGAGGGTGGCGACCAGGCTGGAACCCGAGGCGAAGATCGCGTCGACACGGCCGGCCTTCAGGTCGAGATCCTCTTCCTGGGTGGTCTCGTAGACGCGGGTCTTGACGCCGGTCAGATAGGTCTTGGCGAAGTCGAGCTGGATGGTGGCGGTCTGCACGGCCAGCGTCTTGCCCTCGAGCGCCTTGATCGCGATCGCCGCGGCGGCCTTGGCCTTGGCGTCGTCGGTCAGATAGACGCGGGCGTCCTCACCCAGCGCCTTGGCCAGCGGGTTGTCGGCCATCACCGCGAAGGTCGAGGGCGAGTTGGTGTAGGGGACCGAGAAGTCGATCACTTCCATCCGCTTCGGGGTGACGCTCATGCCGGACATGATCGCGTCGTACTTGCCGGCGAGCAGGCCCGGGATGATGCCCTTCCACTCCTGGATGACGGTCTCGCACTTGAGCTGAGCGCGCTCGCAGATCACCTCGAGCAGGTCCGGCTCGAAGCCGATCACCTTGCCGTCCGGAGTCTGGCTGTTGAAGGGCGGGAAGGCGCCTTCGGTGGCGACACGCAGCGTCGTCCACTCCTTGGCGACGACGCCGGTGAACGGCAGTGCGACGACGGCGATGGCGGCGACGGCGAGAGATGCGAGCTTCGACATGGCGGACCTCGTGGTATCCTCGGGGCTTCGGCGTGGGTTCTTCTTGCCTCCGGGTCACGCCGTCCCGGAGGCGGTATGTCGATGTGTGGTCAGCGGGCCTTCGCCGACTTCGCCATGTCGATCGGCGGGCGGGCGTCGGCCGGCAGCGGCGACAGATAGGGATGGCCGGCCCGGTAGGCCTCGTGGTCCTTCTTCGCCCGCGCCAGCGTCACCTCGTCGCCGAAGAGATCACCGGCGGTCGTGGCCATGATCTTGGCGGCGTGGGTCAGCCCCTTGTGGGCGGCCGGCGCCTTGCCCTGCGCGACGAGCTGCCAGGAGTGGCCGGGCGTGCCGACGGCGTAGCAGGCGACGCGGGCCTGGACGGTCGGCACCACCCAGCACACCGACCCGACGTCGGTCGAGCCGATGAAGTCCGGCGACCAGCCGGCCTGCGGGATGATCGAACCGCTGAGCGGGCTCGCCTCGATCGACGGGCAGCCGGCGCGCTTGTAGGCGGCGGCGATGTCGCCCTCCGACAGGGTGGCGCGGAACTTCGCGGCGAAGGCCTGATCGGCCTCGTCGAACGGCACCGGGCCGAGGCGGAGGATCGCCTGATGCATCGCCGCCTCCAGCGGCGGGTTCGGAATCATGTTGGCGTCGCCCGACAGGACGTTGCTGCGAACCGTGGTTTCGGTCATCAGAGCAGCGCCTTCGGCGATTTTCTTCACGCGTGCCACGAGGGCGTGCATCTCGGCGAGCTCACGGGCGCGGATCAGGTAGCGCACGGTCGCCTTGGCCTGGACGACGTTGGCGGCGATGCCGCCGCCGTCGATGATCGCGTAGTGGACGCGGGCCGAGGCGGGCATGTGCTCGCGCATGTAGTTGACGCCGACGTTCATCAGCTCGACCGCGTCGAGCGCCGAACGGCCGAGTTCCGGCGAGGCGGCGGCGTGGCTGGCGCGGCCGGTGAAGTGGAAGTCCATCTCCGAGCAGGCGAGCGAGACCGGAATGTCGACGCCGGTGAAGGCGGCGGGATGCCAGGTGATCGCCGCGTCGACGTCGCCGAACAGGCCGTCGCGGGCCATGAAGGTCTTGGCCGAGCCGCCTTCTTCGGCCGGGCAGCCGTAGTAGCGCACGCGCCCGGGCGTACCGGTCTCGGCGAGCCAGGTCCGGACCGCCGCGGCGGCGAGGAGTGCGGCCGAGCCGAGCAGGTGGTGACCGCAGCCGTGGCCGTTGCCGCCCGCCTCGATCGGCGAGGGTTCGGCGACGCCGGCTTCCTGGCTGAGGCCGGGCAGAGCGTCGTATTCGCCGAGGAAGGCGATCACCGGACCACCCTCGCCCCATTCGCCGATCATCGCGGTCGGCAGGCCGGCGGGGCCGCGGGTCACCCGGAAGCCCTCCTGCTCCAGCATCGCGGCATGGAGGTCGGCGGCATGGGTCTCGGTGTAGTTGAGCTCGGGAACTTCCCAGATCCGGTCGGCGAGCCGGGCGTAGTCGCCGGCTCGGGCGTCGATCAGATCCCAGAGGCGTTCGCTGTTCTTCGACAAGATGATCACTCCTCGGGGGATGCGGGTCGGCGTCAGGTGCGCCGACCGAGATGGCTCGTCAGGAACTGACGGCAGCGCTCGGAGACCGGATTCTCCAGCACCTGCTCGGGCGGCCCCTCCTCTTCGATGCGGCCCTGGTGCAGGAACACCGCCCGATTGGAGACGTCGCGCGCGAAGTTCATCTCGTGGGTGACGATCAGCATGGTGCGGCCCTCTTCGGCGAGGGCGCGGATGACGCGCAGCACTTCGCCGACCAGTTCCGGATCGAGCGCAGAGGTCGGCTCGTCGAACAGAAGGGCACGGGGATGGGTGGCGAGCGCCCGGGCGATCGCGGCGCGCTGCTGCTGGCCACCGGACAGCTCGGCCGGATAGGCGTTGCGCTTCTCGGCGATGCCGACCTTGTCGAGCAGAGCCTCGGCCTCGGCGATGCACTCCGCCTTCGGCCGCCGGTGCACGTGGATCGGCGCCTCGACGACGTTCTCGAGGATCGTCATGTGCGACCAGAGATTGAAGCTCTGGAAGACGAAGCCCAGACGGCCGCGGATCCTGCGGATCTGCTCCTCGTCGACCGGGCGCGGCCCGTGACGGGTCGTCTTCATCCCGATGGTTTCGCCGGCGACCGAGATCTCGCCGGCATCCGGCATCTCGAGCAGCGGAATGCACCTCAGCATCGTCGACTTGCCGGAGCCGCTCGACCCGATGATCGAGACGACGTCACCGTCGCTCGCTTCGAGCGACACGCCCTTCAGCACTTCGATTCCGCCGAAACTCTTGTGGAGGCCATTGAGGCCGATGACGGTCGGCACGCGCGTCTTCCCGAGAGGTGGGTCACGACCCGCTCGGGGCCCCGACCTTGTTTGTTTGCCGCACCCTAGAGAGCCGACGAGCGACCGTCAAAGGTGGGGGGGATCCTTTGTGTGGGCGAAGCCGGAAAACCATCGGAAACGGTGTCGCCGGGCCACATCGGCCGATCGACTGGGCGGCCGTCGTTCCGACCGGACCGCTCGAATGTGGGCGGGGCGCCCTGGGGCGCCCCGCCTCGTCGATGGGATCCGGAGATCCGATCAGCAGGAGTAGTACATCTCGTACTCGACCGGATGCGGGGTCATCTCGTAGTGCATCAGCTCTTCCCACTTGAGCTCGATGTAGCTGTCGATGAAGTCCGCGTCGAACACGCCACCGGCCTCGAGGAAGGCCCGGTCCTTCTTGAGGCTCTCCAGCGCTTCGCGCAGCGAGCCGCAGACGGTCGGGATCTTCTTGAGCTCCTTCGGCGGGAGATCGTAGAGGTTCTTGTCCATCGCCGCGCCGGGATGGATCTTGTTCAGGATGCCGTCGAGGCCGGCCATCAGCATCGCCGCGAAGGCGAGGTAGGGGTTGGCGGTCGGATCCGGGAAGCGGACTTCGACGCGCTTGGCCTTCGGCGAAGTCGCATAGGGGATGCGGCAGGAGGCGGAGCGGTTGCGGGCCGAGTAGGCGAGCAGAACCGGAGCCTCGTAGCCCGGGACCAGACGCTTGTAGGAGTTGGTCGACGGGTTGGTGAAGGCGTTCAGCGCCTTGGCGTGCTTCAGGATGCCGCCGATGTAGTACAGGCAGGTCTCGGAGAGGTCCGCATACTGGTTGCCGGCGAAGGTCGGCTTGCCGTCCTTCCAGATCGACTGATGGACGTGCATGCCCGAGCCGTTGTCACCGAAGATCGGCTTCGGCATGAAGGTCGCGGACTTGCCGTAGGCCTGCGCCACCTGATGGATGGCATACTTGTAGATTTGCAGGTGGTCGGCGATGATGGTGAGCGGGGCGAACTTGATGCCGAGCTCGTGCTGGGCCGAGGCGACCTCGTGATGGTGCTTCTCGGTGACGACGCCCATCTTGGCCATCATCGACAGCATTTCGCCGCGGATGTCCTGATAGCTGTCGATCGGCGGGACCGGGAAGTAACCGCCCTTGGTCTTGACGTGGTGGCCCTGGTTGCCGCCCTCGTAGTCGGTGTCGGTGTTGATCGGCAGTTCCGGATCGTCGACCTTGAAGCCCGTGTTGTAGGGATCGGCCGAGTACTTGACGTCCGAGAAGATGAAGAACTCGGCTTCCGGGCCGAACAGCGCGCTGTCGCCGAGACCGGTCGACTTCAGATAGGCCTCGGCCTTCTTGGCGATGCCGCGCGGGTCGCGGGTGTAGCGCTCACCGGTCGACGGCTCGAGGATGTCGCAGACGAGGACGAGCGTGGTCTGAGCGAAGAACGGGTCGATGAAGGCCGTCTCCGGATCCGGGACGAGGATCATGTCGGACTCGTTGATCGCCTTCCAGCCGGCGATCGAGGAACCGTCGAACATGGTGCCTTCGGCGAAGATCTCCTCGTCGATCAGACCGACGTCGAAGGTGACGTGCTGCCACTTGCCGCGCGGGTCGGTGAAGCGGAGGTCGACATACTTGACGTCCTGCTCCTTGATGAGGGCGAGAACGTCCTGCGCAGTCTTCGTCATGGGAAACATCCCTTTCGCTGGTGTGTGCTTTCGAACTCGGATGCCTGGCGCGTGGGATCGGCGGGGCAAATGGGGCGGGTGGCGACGGCGGACCTCAGATCGCGTCGAGGCCGGTCTCGCCGGTGCGGATGCGCACCGCTTCTTCGATGTTGGAGACGAAGATCTTGCCGTCGCCGATCCGGCCGGTCTGGGCCGCCTTGCGGATCGCGTCCACGGCCTTCTCGACCGTCTCGTCGGGCAGGACGATTTCGACTTTGACCTTGGGGAGGAAGTCCACCACGTACTCTGCTCCGCGGTAGAGTTCGGTGTGACCCTTCTGCCGTCCGAAGCCCTTCGCCTCGGTGACGGTGATGCCCTGGAGACCCACCTCCTGGAGAGCTTCCTTCACCTCGTCGAGCTTGAAGGGCTTGATGATGGCCTCGATCTTCTTCATCGCCTTCCGATACTCCGAAGAAAGGAGGGAGCCGACCCTTTGGGATCGGTCCGCGCCCGTTGTTAGCACACCGCGTGCCACACCGAAGGTCGGCCGCGATCTCAGGGGGATGGACCGGAAACGGCACCTTTCGCACCGCCTCCCGTGTGGCCGGACACTATCGCCGGGATCAAGGAATGGGCAAATGGAAAATTCTTGGGCATTTGCACTGCACAATCGGCAATCGATCGGCCTCCGGCCGGTCCATGGTGCCCGCGTCGGTCCTCTCACGTGCCTCTTCGTGCTCGTCGGAGCCCTGTCGGTGGCCCTCGGTGCGCCGCGGGTCGCTTCGGCAGGGGAGGCGGAAACCGTCCGTTTTGCAGCGCAGGACGATTCGGGGGCGACGATCGAGGCACTCCTCTACCGCCCTGCGACCGTTCGTCCCGCACCGGCGATCGTCGCGCTGCACGGCTGCGGCGGGCTGCGCGATGCGGCCGGGCGGCTCTCGGCGCGGGAGGCCGCCTGGGCGGAGCGGCTCACCGCGGAGGGCTTCGCGGTGCTGTTTCCCGACAGCTTCGGCTCGCGCGGGCTCGGGTCGCAGTGTCGGACCGGCAATCGGGCGGCGCGGGCCTGGAAGGAGCGGGTCGGCGACGTGCGCGCCGCCTTCGACTGGCTCGCCGGGCAGGACTTCGTCCGGGCCGAGGCGATCGGCCTCCTCGGTTGGTCGAACGGCGGGTCGACGGTGCTCAACGCGGTGCGCGCCGGGCGGGCGCCGGCGAAGGGCGACTTCCGCACGGCGGTCGCCTTCTATCCCGGCTGCCGGCCGATGGCGCAGAATCCACGGTGGCGGGCGCGGGTCGAGACGCTGATCCTGATCGGCGACGCCGACGACTGGACGCCGATCGAACCCTGCCGGGCCCTCGTCGCGGCACATCCGGAGCGACTGTCGATCGTCGCCTATCCCGGCGCCTGGCACGGTTTCGACGCGCCGAGTGCCCCGGTGCGGGTCCGCCACGGCCTCGCCTACACCGCCGACGGGTCGGGGGCGGCGCACGTCGGCACCGATCCGAAGGCGCGGGCGGAGGTGCTGGAGCGGGTGCCGGCGTGGTTCTCGGCGCGATTGAAATGAGGTCGCCGGGCCGAGGGGCGGGCGGTGCGATGTCGTCGTCGTCCCGTCGGATATAGTGTGACCGGCTGCGAACGGAGTCGCCCACCGTGATCGAACTGCTGACCCCGGCCGAGATGGCCGAAGCCGACCGTCTGACCATCGCCGCCGGGACCCCCGGCCACGTGCTGATGGAGGCGGCCGGACGGGCGGTCGCCGACGCCGTCTCCCATCGCCATCCGGCGGGGACCCGGGTGTTGATCGCCTGCGGCCCCGGCAACAACGGCGGCGACGGCTTCGTCGCGGCGCGGATCCTGAAGGATCGCGGCTACGTCGTGCGGCTGGTTCTGCTCGGCGAGATCGCGGCGCTGAAGGGCGATGCGGCCCGGGCGGCGGCGCTGTGGCGGGGGGCGACCGAGCCGGCGCTGCCGGGCGTGGTCGCCTCGGCGCTGCGTGAGGCGCGGGTGGTGGTCGACGCGCTCTACGGCGCCGGCCTCGCCCGGCCGCTCGACGGGGCGGCGGCGGCGCTGGTCGAGGCGATCGCCGCCTCGCGACGGCCGGTGGTGGCGGTCGATCTGCCGTCCGGCATCGACGGGGCGACCGGCCGGGTCCAGGGCGTGGCGATCCGCGCCGAACTGACCGTCACCTTCTTCCGCCGCAAGCCGGGACATCTCCTGCTGCCCGGGCGGCTCCACTGCGGCAAGGTGCTCGTCGCCGACATCGGCATCGACGCCGGCGTGCTCGGGCGGATCGGGCCGCGGTTGCGGGTCGACGCGCCGGCGCTGTGGGAGGCGGGGCTCCATGCCCCCGGCCTCGCCGATCACAAGTACACCCGCGGCCACGCGGTGGTGGTCTCCGGGCCGGCGACGCGGACCGGCGCGGCGCGGCTCGCCGCCCGCAGCGCGCTCCGGGCGGGTGCGGGCCTCGTCACGCTGGCGTCGCCGCCGGACGCGCTGATGGTCAACGCGACCCACCTGACCACCGTGATGCTGGCGCGGATGGACGGCGCGGACGGGCTCTCCGCGATCCTCGCCGACCGGCGTCGCAACGCGCTGGTGCTCGGCCCCGGGGTCGGCACCGGCGAGGCGACCGCCGGGCTGATCGCCGCGGCGCTCGCCGCACCGCAGGCGATCGTCCTCGACGCCGACGCGCTGACCGTCGCCGCACGCGATCCGGCACCGGTCTTCGCGGGCGTCGCGGCGCGGGCCGCGCCGGTGGTGGCGACCCCGCACGAGGGCGAGTTCGCGAGGCTGTTTCCCGATCTCGCCGAGACCGCGCCGACCGCTCCCGCCGCCAAGACGGCGCGGGCGCTGGCGGCGGCGGAGCGTTCCGGGACGATCGTCGTGCTGAAAGGGGCGGACACGGTGATCGCGGCGCCCGACGGGCGGGTAGCGATCGCCGACAATGCGCCCCCCGATCTCGCCACGGCGGGATCGGGCGACGTGCTCGCCGGCATCGTCGCCGGGCTGCTGGCGCGCGGCATGGGCGGATTTGAGGCGGCGGCGGCGGGGGTGTGGATGCACGGCGAGGCCGGGCGGCTGGCCGGGCCGGGGCTGATCGCCGAGGATCTGCCGGAGAAGCTCCCGGCGGTGCTCGCCGAGCTCTACGAGGCGGAGCGGCATCGCGCCTGGGCGGCTGCCGACGAGATCGGCGCGGCGGAGGCGGAAGCCGACGACGAGATCGACTACGGCGGCAGCGACTGACCCGGATCGGCCGGCGGGGGCCGGCGTCAGGCCGGGACGATCGGTGCGGCGCGGGCGATTCCCGGCGACGCGGGCGGATCGGCGGCGGTGCGGCCGAAGGGGGGCAAAGGCCACCCGCGAGGGCCCGACATCGGCCTCTCGAGTGCACTCGACGTGGGAAAATCGCCGCGCCCGCGGGGGCGCGCCCGCTTTTCCTCTTGTCCTCCCCCCCGGGTCGCGCTTATGAAGCCGCACCACGGCTGGTCGGGACCTGGACCACCGGGAGCGCGCGCGTGCGCGATTCCGCTCTTCTCCCGGCCCCTGCCCACGATCCATACGAGAACCCAGGACGTCGACCCCCATGCAGGTGACCGAGACCCTTTCCGAAGGCCTGAAGCGCGAACTCTCCATCGCGGTGCCCGCCGCCGATCTCGCCGCCCGGCTCGACAAGCGCCTCGCCGAGCTGAAGGACACCGTCCGCATCAACGGGTTCCGTCCGGGCAAGGTGCCGACCGCCCATCTGAAGCGTCTGGTCGGCCCGCAGGAGATGGCCAAGATCGTCGACGAGGTGATCGGCGAGTCGATCCGCGTGACGCTCGAGACCCGCGGCGACAAGCCGGCGCTGAACCCCGACGTCGATCTCGCCGAGGGCATCGCCGCCGAGAAGGTGATCGCCGGCGAAGCCGACCTGATCTTCACCGCCAAGTACGAGCTGCTGCCGGAGTTCGAGATCCTCGACTGGTCGGGCATCGAGCTCGAGCGGCCGATCGTCGAAGTCGCCGACGAAGAGGTCGACGAGCGGGTCAAGCAGATCGCCGAGGGCGGCCGTCCGTTCGTCGACCGCACCGAGGGCAAGGCCGAGACCGGCGACCGGGTGAAGATCGACTTCGTCGGCACCATCGACGGCGAGGCCTTCGAGGGCGGTTCGGCCGAGGGCATCGACCTGGTGCTCGGCTCGGGCACCTTCATCCCCGGCTTCGAGGATCAGCTCACCGGCGTCGCCGTCGACGACGAGATCACCGTCAAGGTGAACTTCCCCGAGGACTACGGTGCCAAGCACCTCGCCGGCAAGCCGGCCGAGTTCGCGGTCAAGGTCAAGGGCATCGCCGCGCCGGGCGAACTGGCGATCGACGACGAGTGGGCGAAGAAGCTCGGGCTCGAGTCGCTCGACAAGCTGCGCGAGATCATCAAGGACCAGATCGTCTCGCAGTACGGCGCCGCCACCCGCGCCAAGATCAAGCGCGCGCTGCTCGACAAGCTCGACGAGCAGTATGCGTTCGAGCTGCCGCAGAAGCTGGTCGAGGGCGAGTTCGAGAACATCTGGAAGCAGGCCCAGGCCGAGCTCGAGCAGAACGGCAAGAGCTTCGCCGACGAAGGCACCACCGAGGACGAGGCGAAGGCCGACTATCGCAAGATCGCCGAGCGTCGCGTCCGTCTCGGTCTGGTGCTCTCCGAGATCGGCGAGAAGCGCGAGATCAAGGTCACCGACGAGGAAGTGTCGCGTGCCCTGGTCGACCGCGCCCGCCAGTTCCCGGGCCAGGAGAAGCAGGTGTTCGACTACTACCGCTCCAACCAGATGGCGCTCGCCACCCTGCGCGCGCCGATCTACGAGGAGAAGGTGGTCGATCTGATCCTCTCGGAGGCCAAGGTCACCGACAAGGTGGTCTCCAAGGACGAACTGATGGCCGAGCCGGCGGACGATTGATCCCCGCTCTCCACAACACGCTCGCGTGAGAGGCCCGCCCCGTCGGCGGGCCTCGTCGCTTGTCGGAGGGGTGCCGGGGCGGCGAATCCACTTGAAACGACTGCCTCATCGCCCCAGATGGGGAGGGACGGCCGGGATCGCCCCCACCAGGGAACCGCGGCTCCGGGCAGCCGTCGCCACCCCTTCCGCATTCGTTTCCCATGCAATATGTATCGGGAAGAGGGGCCTCCCCCGCGCAGCCGCCGTCAGGGGCTTGCGCGGCCGGATGCTCCGGTCGGGCGAAGGGCTGGGTCCGTCGCCTCCGCCGTCTCCCCGAGGCCGGGGCGGCCAGTCAGAGAAGGCCAGGAGCCGATGCACGATCCCGTCGACACCCTCATGAGCACGCTGGTCCCGATGGTGGTGGAAACCACCAACCGCGGCGAGCGCGCCTACGACATCTATTCCCGCCTCCTCAAGGAGCGGATCATCTTCATCACCGGGCCGGTCGAAGACTACATGGCGACCCTGGTGTGCGCGCAGCTCCTGTTCCTCGAGGCCGAGAACCCGAACAAGGAGATCGCGATGTACATCAACTCGCCGGGCGGTTCGGTCACGGCGGGCTTGGCGATCTACGACACGATGCAGTTCATCAAGCCGGCGGTGTCGACGCTGTGCGTCGGTCAGGCCGCCTCGATGGGCTCGCTGCTGCTCGCCGCCGGCGCCAAGGGCGCGCGCTACTGCCTGCCGAACTCGCGGGTGATGGTGCACCAGCCGTCGGCCGGGTTCCGCGGCAACGCCGCCGACATCGCGATCCGCGCCCAGGAGATCCTGTCGCTGAAGAAGCGGCTGAACGAGATCTACGTCACGCACACCGGCCAGACGATGGACGCCATCGTCGAGGCGCTGGAGCGCGACAACTTCATGACGGCGGACGGGGCCAAGGACTTCGGTCTGGTCGACGCCGTGATCACCAGCCGCGTCGCGCTCGAGGCGGCGGCGGGCTGACGGCCGGGGCCGAGGGCTCGGCCGGCACGAAAATCGCATCGAGACACTCGATGCGGCTTGTCCGGATCGTCCGACGTCGGGAAACCGACGGGGCGGCCGGTCGAACGAGCGCCGGAAGGCGCCGTGTTCCTCGACGGGCGTGCGGTCTCTCCTGTGGAGGAGCGCGCCCGGATCGGGGCCATTAACGTGGTCTCGAGCATTGCCGGGCAAGGATGGCCGGACGTGGGAGGAACGCGGGATCGTGTCCGTCCGTCCTCTGGTACGGGGGCGGCGGGACGTGCGGGAAGGCCCGCGGCCGAAGAGGCCCGTGGGCCGATCCGATCGCCGAAGGCGGCGCGGAGACGAGGTTGGCGATGAGCAAGGTCACCGGAAGCGACACCAAGAACACCCTCTACTGCTCGTTCTGCGGCAAGTCGCAACACGAGGTCAGGAAACTCATCGCGGGTCCGACGGTGTTCATCTGCGACGAGTGCGTCGAGCTGTGCATGGACATCATCCGTGAGGAGAACAAGTCCTCGCTGGTGAAGTCGCGGGACGGGATTCCGACGCCGCGCGAGATCCGCAAGGTGCTCGACGACTACGTCATCGGCCAGGATCACGCGAAGAAGGTGCTGTCGGTCGCGGTCCACAATCACTACAAGCGGCTGAACCACGCTTCGAAGAACAACGACGTCGAGCTGTCGAAGTCGAACGTCCTGCTGATCGGTCCGACCGGTACCGGCAAGACGCTGCTCGCCCAGACGCTGGCGCGGATCCTCGACGTGCCCTTCACGATGTCCGATGCGACGACGCTGACCGAAGCCGGCTACGTCGGCGAGGACGTCGAGAACATCATCCTGAAGCTGCTGCAGGCGGCCGACTACAACGTCGAGCGGGCCCAGCGCGGCATCGTCTACATCGACGAGGTCGACAAGATCAGCCGCAAGTCGGACAACCCCTCGATCACCCGCGACGTGTCGGGCGAGGGCGTCCAGCAGGCGCTGCTGAAGATCATGGAAGGCACCGTCGCGAGCGTGCCGCCGCAGGGTGGGCGCAAGCACCCCCAGCAGGAGTTCCTGCAGGTCGACACCACCAACATCCTGTTCATCGTCGGCGGCGCCTTCGCCGGCCTCGACCGGATCATCACCGACCGCGGCCGCGGCACCTCGATCGGCTTCAAGGCCAAGGTCCAGGCGCCGGAGGATCGCCGCACCGGTGCGATCTTCCGCGAGGTCGAGCCGGAGGATCTGGTCAAGTTCGGTCTGATCCCGGAATTCATCGGTCGTCTGCCGATCATCGCGACGCTCGAGGACCTCGACGAAGAGGCGCTGGTGCAGATCCTGACCGAGCCGAAGAACGCGCTCGCCCGTCAGTACCAGCGGCTGTTCGAGATGGAGGGCGTCGAGCTGGTGTTCCACGAGGACGCGATGAAGGCGATCGCCCGCAAGGCGATCGAGCGCAAGACCGGTGCGCGCGGCCTGCGCTCGATCATGGAAGGGATCCTGCTCGAGACGATGTTCGAGCTGCCCGGCCTGAAGGGCGTCAAGGAGATCGTGATCTCTCCGGAAGTGGTCACCGGCAACGCCCGTCCGCTCTACACCTACGAGGACGAAGCGGCGACCTCCGCCTGAGTTCGCTCACCGTTCGGCGATTCCCACGCCCGGCCGCACCCGCGGTCGGGCGTCGTCGTTTTGGGCCCTGCCGTTGCGGCAGGGCCGGGCGAGGCCGCCCGAAGCATACCGGGAAGTCGCCGCAACCCGCTGTGAAACAAGCCAAATGCGCCGTTCGTTCGGCGCCTGCGAAAGGTTTCGGGCTTTTCCTTGACAGGGCCGGATGCGGGCGCCACCTAATGAGAGAACGGGACCCTCGCAGGGCCTCATCGCCGGGCCCGGAGGGGACGGGGGAGGGGTGTGCTGCCGAACGATTTCCTTCGAGCTCGGAAACGGTTTTCGAAGGAGAGTCGAGGTATGACGGTCACCGGTCCGCGCCGGAATTCGGGGCATCTCCGCCCGAGCGACCGGCCGCAGGCTCGAGAGGTACGGGAACATGACCGCCGAAGACACTCCGATCGCCCCCGGCACCGCCGGATCCGACCTCTACGCGGTGTTGCCGCTGCGCGACATCGTCGTCTTCCCGCACATGATCGTGCCGCTGTTCGTCGGACGCGAGAAGTCGATCCGCGCCCTCGAACAGGTGATGAAGGCGGACAAGCAGATTCTGCTCGCCACCCAGAAGTACTCCTCTGACGACGATCCGTCGACCGACCAGATCTACGAGATCGGGACGCTGGCGAGCGTG
>CALFRR010000196.1 GCA_937919435.1 uncultured Alphaproteobacteria bacterium
CTACACCCAGAAGGCGATGGTCGGCGGTCACAAGGTCTACATCCGCACCGGCGAATACGACGACGGCCGGATCGGCGAGATCTTCGTCGACATGCACAAGGAGGGCTCGGCCTTCCGCGCGCTGATGGACAGCTTCTCGATCGCCGTGTCGGTCGGCCTCCAGTACGGCGTGCCGCTGGAGGAGTTCGTCGACGCCTTCGTCTTCACCAAGTTCGAGCCGGCGGGCATGGTTCTCGGCAACGAGGCGATCAAGAACGCCACGTCGATCCTCGACTACATCTTCCGCGAGCTGGCGGTCTCCTATCTCGGCCGCCACGATCTGGCGCATGCCAATCCGGAGGACTTCGGCTCGACCACGGTCGGCTCGGGCACCGGCGAAGGCGCGAAGCCGCCGACCCCGGTCTCCCGCGGTCTGGTGCGCGGTCGGCTGCCGGAGCGGCTGAAGGTGGTCGATGCGCCGAGCGCGGCGGGCCGGTCGACCGGCGGGCAGCCGGCGGGCACGGTGTCGTCGACGACCACGGCGGCGGTGGCGGTCGCCTCGATCTTCGGCGCCACCGCGCTGAAGCAGGGGGCGTCGCTCGATCCCAAGCCGGTCTCGGTCGGCCAGAGCGAAGCCAGGCCGACGGCGGCGGATCGGCGGGCGGAAGCCCGGATCAAGGGCTACGAGGGCGAAAGCTGCTCGGAATGCGGCAACTTCACCATGGTCCGCAACGGCACCTGCCTGAAGTGCGACACCTGCGGGTCGACGAGCGGCTGTTCGTGAGAAAGAGCAACTAAACAGCTTACGCGCACCCAGGGTGCGCGTGAGCACTGAACGAACAAATCAGGAATCAACCTGAGAAAGAAAAAGCCGAGGAGTCACCTCCTCGGCTTTCTCCACGAAGCCCCTTTCGAGGCACTTGTGGCGACGAACACCGAAAACCCGTGTCCGATATTGGCATTGAGGACAATGCACGGAGTCGGTGAATAGAGTCGAGCGGAACCTCGAATTTCCCAACAGAGGAATACCGAAATGGCCACCAACACCGGCAGCGGCTTTCGACGTGGTGCGGTAACAGGTCGTACGCAGTTTGAGCGACCCGACGGTCTCTTTCAAAAGCGTGACGAGCGAACTGGTCACTTCATGGAAGTGAAGCAGACCGAGGGCAAGTTCAAGGGCGTCGCTATCGAACCCGATGGACGAGACACATCGAACTCTTGATTGCTCATACAATCAAGAGCTCCGCGGCGACGTTGTCGCCGCGGAGTTCATTTTGTTGCGCAAGTACGGAGGAATACTCGGAGAAATCTGTTTTGACTGTCCTCTGCGCACCCTCATCCACAGAATCCTCCCCACGTCACCTCGACCGGTACGAACGATGGGAACACCCCGTTCCAGCCAATGAAGCCCCCGGGTGGGACGATCAAGGCGAACGGCACGATCAGGCAGCGCTCGTTACGGCCGGCGTCAGCGACGACGTGAGGCCAGCGTTTTCGAACAGCTGCCTCAGCACCGCGCGATTTGAACGGAAGATATCTCTCAGGAAACCGCGCTCCGGAAATGGCGGTGTGAGATGACCATCAGGAAGGTCCCACCCGGCGCCAGCCAACCGCCCGACTTCGCGTGCGGCGACCCACGGCGGCTCCAGATGTTCTCAGACCATACTGGCGACGAACACGTCGAAGCTCTCGGTTCACTCGGCCGGAAGTGTATGGTCGTCACCGACGGCGTCAACGTCCGACCTCACCCCGATGTCGAGGCGGACGTAGTCGTGATTCGCCACCGGTGGAAAAGTGGCGCGGGAATGAAGGGCCGGCCCGGCCATGGCCGCAGCGTTCCAACATCCAGCACCCGCAGCGCGGCGGTGACGCCCCCTCACCTTCCGCCTTCGAGCGCCGAGATCAGCTCCATCGACGGCCAGGCGTCGGCGGGAAGGCCGAGCTTGATCTGCGCGGCACGGACCGCGGTGCGGGTCGCCGAGCCGAGACGGCCGTCGGGCTCGTCGTCGGTGTAGCCGGCCTTGCGCAGCAGGGTCTGCAGCCGCTTCATCTGGGTCGGATCGAGCGCCGCCACCTCGCCGCGGCCGCGCGACACCGGCGGCGCACCGGCCAGACGGGTCGCGTAATAGGCGGCGGTCGTCGAATAGACCATCGCCTTGTTCCAGCCGAGATAGGCCTGGAAGTTCGGATAGGCGAGGAAGGCCGGGCCGTTGCGTCCCATCGGCAGCCACAGCCAGGCCGGCGGGCCGCCGGCGGCGAGCCCGGCGCCACCGGCCTTCGTCACCCCGAGGCGCTTCCAGTCGGCGCGCGGCAGCGGGTTCTCCGGATCGGCGAGGCTCCAGTCGAGGGCCGCCGGCACCGCCACCTCCTCGAGCCAGGGCTCGCCGGCCTGCCAGCCGAGTCCCTTGAGGAAGTTGGCGGCGGTCGACAGCGCGTCGGGAACCGAACGGATCACGTCGGCGCGGCCGTCGCCGTCGGCATCGACGCCGTAGGTGAAGTAGTCGGTCGGGGTGAACATCAGATGGCCGAGTTCGCCGGCCCAGTCGCCGATCATCTCCGACGGCTTCAGGTCGCCGCGCTCGACGATCCGGAGGAGATCGATCAGCTCGCGCCGGAACATCTCCGAACGCCGGCAGTCCCAGGCGAGCGTCGCCACCGCGCTCGGCGCCCGATACTTGCCGAGATCCGAGCCGAAATCGGTCTCGAGCCCCCAGAAGGCGACGAGCACCGGCCCCGGCACCCCGTAGCGCCGCTCGATCCGGTCGAGCAGTGCGGCATGGGTGGCGAGCAGCTTCTTGCCGCGGCTCATCCGGTCGGCGGAGACCATCCGATCGGAGAAGGTCAGAAAGGTCTGCTGGAAGACGCCCTGGCCGTGGTCGCGGCGGACGATCGCCGGATCGTAGGCGACCCCGGCGAGCCCGGCGTCGATCGCGGAGGCGGAGATGCCGGCGGCGGCGGCCTCCTTGCGGACGCTCGCCAGAAAGCCGTCGAAGCCGCTCGCGTCGCGCCCACAGGTGGCGGCGGATGCCAGCGCGGGAGCGAGGGCGAAGAGAAGGCCGGCGGCGAAACCGAGTCTTGCGCTCCGACCGACCATCTCATTCTCCTTCTCGTCCGAGAGCGCCGACCGCGGCGCGAATCGCGTGTTCGAAGCGCGGAATTTCGTCGGAAAAGGCGGCGACAAATGGACTTCGCCGGAAGATCGGGCCGATCCGACGCGCGAGCGGACCGGATCCGCCGTCCTGCAGGCGGCGGCGATCCGGACGGATGGGGTGGGAGATGCGGTTCGGGACGGCGGCCGCCGGATCGAGGCGGACCGGCCGGCCGTCCGGACGGGCGATCGGAGATCGACACCCGAGAGGATGCCCGGCCCAAAGGAGGGCGGGCGCCCTCCCCGCCCCTTCCGCAGATCCGCGTCGCCGATCGTTCGCCGGCTCAGCGACGCTTCACCGGATGCAGCCGGAAGGTCGAGCGATCGGTGAATTCGGCGACTTCCAGCTCTTCCAGCCGCTTCAGACTGCGCGAGATGGTCTCCGGCGAGGTGCCGACCATGGCGGCGAGATCGCGCTTCAGGAGCGGGGTCGAGACTTCGACCGCCCCGGCGTCGTCGACCGACGAGCCGGCGAGTGCGCAGAGCGTCGAATAGAGCCGATCCTGCACGTCGAGGGTGGAAAGCCGCAGGATGTGCTCCTCGTAGGCGCTGGCCTGGGCCGCGGTCTGCTGCATCAGCAGGGTCAGCAGACGCTCGTCGTCGCGCAGAGCGGCGCGGAAACGGTCGCCGCGCACCACGACCAGCTCGCAGCCGGTCAGCGCCTGGGCCGAATTGCGGTGGCTGCCGGCGTCGACGAGGTCGTTCCAGGCGAGCAGCGCCCCCGGCCGGGTGATGCCGAACATCGCCATCCGGCCGTCCTCGTCGACCCGTTCGAGCGCCACCATGCCGCGGATCAGGCAGTAGATGCCGGCCACCGCGGTCCCCTGGTGGTAGACGTAGGAGCGGCGCCGATACCGGATCGGCGCGGCGCATTCGTGGGGGAACAGGTCGCGGAGCACGTCCGGCGGCCCTTCGTCCTGCACACACACGGCCGTCGCGGCCTTCATCTGACGTGCGTCCGCCATCGCGCGACCTCTTCCAGATTGACGACGTTGTCCGCCCGCACCGGATGGAGGGGCAGATGGATTTCGAGGAGTTCGTGGCCGCTCGCGGTGCGGCCGACCTGCACCCGTCCGCCGAGCCCGTCGGCGATGGTGCGGACCAGAGTGAGCGCCAGGGCCTCGACCCGGGCGCCCTGCGGCTCCACCAGACCGGATGCCGCATCGGGCTCGCGGACGCGCCGCGACGGGCGGCCGCGTTCGTCGGTGACCGAGATCACGTAGTGGCCGCCCCCGCCGTCCAGCGCGTCACCGAGCCGGGTGACGATCCGGACCCGGCCACCGGCCTCGTCCGGTGCGGCGTCGAGATGCGCCACGAGGTTGGCGACGAGCCGGCCGATCTCGTCGGGATCGCCGATCACCCGGGCATCGCGGTCCCCGAGGGCGAGTTCGACGACGGTTTCGGGCGGCAGCGTCGCGGTGAACTCGCCGACCCGCGTCTCGATCAGCCCGGCGACGTCGACCGACCGGGCGGGAGCCCGCCGGCCGTCCGCGGGGACGGCGAGACGCTCGCACAGCTGCCGCATCTTCTCGGTGAGGCCGATCACCGCGGCGAGATGATCGACGACCGGCGACCCCGCCGAGAGACCGGCGATCGCTTCGTCGGCATGGGCGCGGATGCGCGGCCACAGCGCCGCGAACTCGCCGCCGAAGCTCGAGCCGAGCCGATTGGCGAGCTGCGCGCGGCGCAGCCGCCCGAGCTCGTCGGCGAGCCGGCGGTGTTCCTCTTCGGCCTGTTTGACCCGGGTGACGTCGAGGGCGACGCCGTCCCAGATCCAGCCGTCGGCGGAGCGGGTCGGCGCGGCGAGCACCCGCAACCAGACGGCCCGTTCGTCGCCGCCGCGGTCGAGCCGCAGTTCGAAGTCGAGCGAACCGATGCCGGCGCGACGCAGCAGATAGAAGAGAGCGGTGCGATCCTCGCGGGCGAGGATTCGGCGGACCAGATCGCGCAGCGGCCGGTCGACCACCTCGGCGACGGTCAGCCCGGTCAGGCGCTCGAGCTTGGCGCCGACCGCCACCACCCGGGCGCACCCGCCGTCGGGGACGGCGACGCGGAAGACCACGCCGGGCAGCGTGTCCATGACGTTCCTGAGCCGCTCGGCGTTCTCGTTGCCGCGCCGTGCCTCGAGCAGATCGCCCTGAATCAGGCGGTCGCGCAGATGGGCGAGGGATCGGGCGAGATCGCCGATCTCGTCGCGGCCGGAGGCATCCGGCAGGGTCAGCAGGCGTTCGCCCTCGGCGAGGCGGCGGACATTGTCGGCGAGGCGGCGGAGCGGCGGCACGATCGACAGGCCGAGCAGCGACAGCACCGACACGGCGAGCACGATCGCCACCACCATGCCGCCGCCGATCCACCAGGCGTGCCGCATCGTCAACGCCTCCTGGGCGTCGACGTTGCGGTTCATCTCGACCAGGATCCGGCGCTCGAAGGCGCGCAGCCTGTCGATGCGCTCGCTGGTCACGTCGAACCAGTCGCGGACCCGGAGGCCGAGCGCGTCGCGGCTCTCGATCGAGCGCCGCATCTGGGCGAGTGCGGGCGACACCGCGACGGCGCTGCGATAGGCGTCGGCGACGCTCGGCGAGACCAGCGTCTCGAAGGCATGGCCGATCGCGTCCTGGTCGTTGGCGAGGGTGCGGATGTTCTCCGGCCGACCGGCGAGCATGTCGGGCACCGAACCGGCGAGGATGCCGGCACCGAGCGCCCGCTCACGGCCGGCCCGCTCCTTCGCCTCGAGCAGGAAGACGTAGGCGATGGTGTCCTTGCCCCAGTCGGAGGAGAGCTCGGTGCGCACCACTTCCGGCACCACGGCCATCAGGTCGGCGATCGCGGTGCCGTAGTACTCGGTGGTCTCGACCGCGTCGAAGGCGCCGTCGGCGACGTCGGAGCGGACCTTCGGGATCAGGGCGAGCGAAGCGCGGGCGCCCTCCAGGGCGTCGCGGGTGGCGCCGGACGGCAGATGGGCGAGCAGGCGTTCCTCGGCGGCGCGATAGCGGGCGAGGCCGACGTCGGAACGCAGCATCTGCTCAAGCAGCCGGGTCCGGTCGAGGCGCGGATTGGAGGCGATCATCGCCGACAGCGCGTGCTCGGTCTGCAACTCGTGGACGACCGCGGCGATCTCGCCGTTGAGCCGGTTCATGTCGCGCAGCAGCCGGACCGAATGCATGGTTCCGGCGAGTTCGCCGAAGGCGACCGCGGCCAGTCCGAGGACGACCGCCACGACGATCACGCCGAGCAGTCCTAGGCGCCAGCGCAGTCCGAGCAGATCGTAGGAGAGGCGGAAGCGGCCGTGTGGGGCGCCGTCGCCCGGGGCGCGGGGGAAGTGCGCGGCCATCGGCAGATCCTGGCGGACGACGTGGTCGACCAGCCAGGTGCGCATCAGGCCCACCGCCCGCCCGACCTGTTCGGCGTCGCCCGGATCGAGCGGATGAGCGGCGACGACCGACAGCGACGAGGCGAATTCGCCGCGCCGGCGCAGCAGGGTCGCTTCGGGCAGGCGCTCCAGCGAAGCCGTCTCGCGCTCGAAGTGCTCGCGGAACCGGTCGAGGAACGCCACCAGATGTCCGGCGGCGACGGAGATGTCGCCCCGTGCGTGGGCGTCCTCGGCGGCGCGCAGGCGTTCGAACAGGCAAGCGTGATCGTCGTCGATCGCGCCGATCCCGATCCGCCAGTCCGTGTGCGCGTCGAATCCCATCGCCCGGATGTCTCCCCATCGGCGGGGTGATCCTATCCCGGAGAGCCTCCGAACGCTTGACGTCCGTCAAGACTTCCCGCGCGCGCGAAGCACGCGAGCCGGCGACCGGACGTCGCAGGAGGGGAACAACTTACCCCTTTCGACGGAGATCACCCCGTCGAAAGGACGTGTCGGGGCACCTGTCGCAACGGAAACGTGCCGAAGACGGCGCGAGCTTGTCGAAAGTCAAGGAACGCGACGGCGCGGCGGTGTCTGATGGCGCAGTGGGATCCCCCGTGCCGGGGGTCGGGATCCGTCGAACGGAGCGCGACATGCGGAGATCGGCTCGAGGAGGTTGGCTGTGCGCCCTCCGGCGCCTGTCCTTCCTCGCGCCGGTGTTCATGGCGGCGATCCTGGTCGTCGCCTTCTGCCGCTCGGAGGCTCTGGCCCGGGCGATCGCCGACGAAGACGTCTGCTCGGCGATGAGCTTCGCTTCGGTGCCGGTGCCGGCCGACGAAGACGATCCGACGGATCTCTCCAGCCATCGACACGCCTGCTGCGATCTCGGCCTCTGCCTCGACGGCAGCATCCTCGGCGCGACCGCGCCGACCCTCGGCGTTCTGCCCAGGAAGCACCCCCGCATCGCGACGACCCGGCCGGCCCGGCCGATCGTGCGTCGCCGCCGCGCCGGCTTCCGGCCGCGCGACCCACCCAGCCGCTGAACCCCACGCCCCTCGGCGACGGTCGGTGACCGTCGGAGACGGCGAGAGGTCGCGCGAGGCCGGTTCCCTCGGGACGATCCATCCAGTCTCCGACGTCTCCCTCCGATCCGGCTCCGCCGATCGGCCCGCCCGAATCGCGCCTCCGCCTCCTGCCGGCGGGTGCGACGGGCGGCGGTCGGCGACCCGGTCGCCCGAGGGGTGGAAGGGGGAAATCGGCTCGGGAACGGTGATTTCGACGGGGGTGTCGCGCGCTCTTCGGGCCGCGGCGCCCAAAGATCGATCCGTCTGCGACATTTTCAATCGCATCTCACGCGGACTTGATGACCGTCAAGGAACGGTGGCGGCGCCATGCCATCTTCGCCACACGAGGGATCCTCCGAAGAGGACAGACGACGGAGTGCTGCCCCTCGGCGCCTTTCCTCCTTCCGGCGCACCGGTGGGAGAGACGGGTGAGAGCGAGGAGAGAAACACCGAATTTCGCGATCGAGACGCGAAAGTGATCGTCGGCGACCCGGGGTCGGCCGCGGAGGGTGACGTCGTGCCGTCGAACCGGGGCGACAGGACGTCCAGCGGGCGAAGCCGGACCATCGAGGGTCCGGAGACAATCTCGAGACAAAGCAGGAGCCCGATCATGAGATCGATTCTGAGAACGACCGTCGCGCTCGCGACGCTCGTCGGCATGGGGGCGGTCTCCGCCTTCGCCGCCGAGAACCTCGACGACGTGATGAAGCGCCGCGGCCTCAGCCAGAAGGATCTGCTCGCCGCCGCCAAGACCTACACTCCGACCGGGGGACGCGACGAATTCCTCGTGTTCTCGTCGGGTGGTCAGTCCGGCCAGATCATCGTCTACGGCGTGCCGTCGATGCGCATTCTGAAGTACATCGCGGTGTTCACCCCCGAACCCTGGCAGGGCTTCGGCTACGACGACGAATCGAAGAAGATCCTCGACCAGGGCAAGATCGACGGCCGTCAGCCGAACTGGGGCGACACCCACCATCCGGCGATCTCGGAGACCAACGGCAAGCCGGACGGCGAGTACCTGTTCATCAACGACAAGGCCAACCCGCGCATCGGCGTGATCTCGCTGCACGATTTCGAGACCCAGCAGATCGTCGTCAACCCGATCCTGCAGTCCGAGCACGGCGGCACCTTCGTCACCCCGAACAGCGAATACGTGCTCGAAGCCGCCCAGTATCCGGGCGTGCTCGGCCGCGGCTACGCGCCGCTCTCCGAATTCAAGGAGAAGTTCCGCGGTGCGATGACCTATTGGAAGTTCGACCGCGCCAAGGGCCGGATCGACGAAGCGAAGTCGTTCTCGATCGAGCTGCCGCCCTACACCCAGGACCTGTCGGACGCCGGCAAGGGCCCCTCGGAGGGCTGGTCGTTCACCAACTCGTTCTGCGCCGAGACCTACGTCGGCGGCATCGAATCCGGCAAGCCGCCGTTCGAAGCCGGCTGCTCGGCCAACGACGCCGACTACCTGCACGTCATCAACTGGAAGAAGGCCGCCGAACTGGTCGCCGCCGGCAAGGCCGGCAAGATCAACGGCCACGACGTCCTGTCGATGAAGACCGCGGTCGACGAAGGGATCCTGTTCCTGATCGCCGAGCCGAAGTCGCCGCACGGCGCCGACGTCACCCCGGACGGCAAGTACATCATCGTCGGTGGCAAGCTCGACACCAACGTCACCGTCTACTCGTGGGAGAAGATCAAGGCGGCGATCGACGCCAAGCAGTTCGCCTCGAAGGACGCCTACGGGATCCCCGTCCTCGACATGAAGCAGGTGGTGCACAAGCAGGTCCAGCTCGGCCTCGGCCCGCTGCACACGCAGTTCGATTCGAAGCCCTGCGTCGCCTACACCTCGCTCTACGTCGACAGCCAGGTCGCCAAGTACGACTATTGCGAAGGCAAGGTGCTCGACAAGATCTCGGTCCACTACAACATCGGCCATCTGATGGCGATGGAGGGCGAGAGCACTGCGCCGGCCGGCAAGTATCTGATCGCGCTGAACAAGCTCGCCATCGACCGGTTCAACCCGGTCGGACCGCTGCACCCGCAGAACCATCAGCTGATCGACATCAGCGGCGACAAGATGGAACTGGTCTACGACATGCCGATCCCGCTCGGCGAACCGCACTATGCGGCGTCGATCGCGGCGGAGAAGCTGAAGCCGCTGGTCCGCTACAAGTACGGCACCGACAGCCGCACCGGTAAGGACAGCCCGTTCGCGGTGCGTCCGGGTTCCGAGAAGATCGTCCGCGAACCGGGCAAGACCACCGTCTTCGCCACGGCGATCCGCTCGCACTTCACGCCGGAAATCGTCGAAGTGAACGAAGGCGACGAAGTCACCTTCCACATCACCAACGCCGAGCGCGCCGAGGACGAGACCCACGGCTTCGCGGTGTCGACCTACATCGGCAACCTCAGCCTCGAGCCGGGCAAGACCGCCTCGGTGACCTTCAAGGCCGATCGGGCCGGCGCCTTCTCGTATTACTGCACCGAGTTCTGCTCGGCGCTGCATCTCGAGATGGAAGGCTACCTGATGGTCAAGCCGAAGGGCGCGGCGGATGCGGCCCCCGACAAGGCCAAGGACGCGGTCGCCTATTCGAAGGCCGACTTCGACAAGCAGTACAAGACCAACCTCGACACCCAGGTGGTGATCGACACCGTGGTCAAGTACATCATGTCGACCAACTACAAGGAATTCCCGACCGTCGTCGCCCTCGTCGAGGACGCGGTGGACCAGTTGAACTTCGCCAAGGACGCCAAGTCGAAGACCGACGACGCGGCCAAGAAGGAAGACTGGCAGCAGGGCACCCTCTGGGCCAACCAGTGGTGGCAGTACCAGGTCAAGGCGGCGGACATCGGTCTGCGCGTCAAGACCTATCTGGAAGAGCACGGCGCCAAGGTGGTCGCCAAGTGAAGCCCCGTTCTCCCCGCCCCGCCGGCGGGGAGAACCCTCCGGGAGGAGGGCCCCGCCGCCCTCCTCCCGCCTCCTCGACCGACCGCCGCCCGGTGAGCGCGCCCTTCGCGCCGAAGGCGGTGACGAACGATCATCGTCCGCCGATCGGGCGACCGCGCTCCCGCGCGTCCGCCGCCGACGGGCCGTCTTCATCGCCGTCTCGACAGTTCGGAGCCGCCATGATCCGCCTCACCCTCGGAGTGTCCGCCCTCCTCCTCGGCGTCGCCGTCGCCTCGGCGCAGACCGCACCGGCTCCCGCCGCGCCGGCCACGGCCGCTCCCGCCGCCGCACCGGCCGCCAATGCCGAGGGCAAGACGCTGTTCGCCGGCAAGACCTGCATCGCCTGTCACGGCCGCGGCGGCGCCCGCTCGATCCTGAACTATCCCGATCTCGCCGGTCAGGACGCCAAATACCTGTTCGCGCAGATGACCGACATCACCGAGGGCAAACGGGTCGCCGGTCCGGATCCGCGCGGCTATCCGCGCACCCAGGGGATGAAGGACATCATGCATCTGGTGACCGCTCCGGAGCGTCAGGCGATCGCCGACTATCTCGCCAAGGAGCCGCCGGCGAAGATCCGTCCGCTCGATCCGCCGATCGACGACGCCCGCCGCGCCGCCGGCAAGGAAGCCTTCCTGAAGGGTGGATGTGTATCCTGCCACGGGCAGGAAGGCGCCAAGCCGCTCTCCTCCTATCCGTTCCTGGCGGGGCAGAAGCGCGACTATCTGGTTCTGCAGTTGACGGAAATCAGGGACGGAATCCGCCAGAACGGCAGAGTGGCGACGATGAGACCCTTCGCAAAGAAGCTCGACGACGCCAAGATCGCGCTGATCGCCGACTATCTCTCGCAGACCGAACGCGCGCCGAAGTGACCGCGCCCTCGATGACCGGAGTGAGATCCATGAAGAGCACCGTCTCCCTCGCCGTCGCCCTCGCCATCGCGGCGATGGCCGGCTCGGCCTACGCCGCCGGCGGACCGGCCGTCGACCAGAAAGCGTTCGAGGAGAACAAGACCAAGAAGGAATGGATGAGCCAGGGCGGTGAGCGCGAGGAAGCGCTGACCCTGAAGCCCAACGCCGCCAACGGCCGCGAGGTCTACGAGGTCTGCTCGGCCTGCCACATGCCGGAAGGCTGGGGTCTCGCCGACGGCACCTTCCCGCAGCTCGCCGGCCAGCACCGTTCGGTGATCATCAAGCAGCTCGCCGACATCCGCGACGGTCACCGCGACAATCCGACGATGTACCCCTTCGCCCTGCCCTCCGAGATCGGCGGCACCCAGGCGATCGCCGACGTGTCGGAATACATCGCGGTGCTGAAGATGAATCCCGACAACGGCGTCGGCAAGGGCGACGACCTCGAGCTCGGCGCCAAGCTCTACGCCGACAACTGCGTGCGCTGCCACGGCGCCACCGGCGAGGGCGATGCCGAGAAATACTATCCGCGGATCCAGGCGCAGCACTACGAGTATCTGCTGCGCCAGTATCGCTGGATCAAGGAAGGCAAGCGCCGCAACGCCAACCCGGACATGGTCGAGCAGATCAAGAACTTCACCGATCGCGACACGATGGCGGTGCTCGACTACGTCTCGCGCCTGAAGCCCTCGGCCGATCTGATCGCGCCGAAGGGTTGGAAGAACCCGGACTTCCAGTGATCGCGGCGGCCGGCGTCGGACGCCGGCCCGTCCGGACCGCCCCGATGTCGGGTGTGACGATCCACGACGCGGAGTGATTCACCCGCTCCGCGTCGTTCGCATCAGGAGACGACACGACATGACCGCATCGACCGATCGGCCCGCCACTCCCGCCCCCGCCGCTCGGACGGCGATCCTGTTCCGTGTTCTGGCGCTGGTCGCGCTGATGGCGCTCGGCGCGTCCTTCACCCAGCCGGCCTGGTGGGTGTCGCTCAAGGCGCCGAACTATCCGGCCCAGACCTTCCCCGACGGCGTGAAGATCCTCTTCCACGTCGACCGTGTCGGCAACGGCTGCACGATGCGCGACACCAAGGAAGTGCTGGAGAAGGAAGCGCTCGACTGTGTCCACGAGATGGACACGATCAACCACTTCGTCGGCATGTATCCGATCGCCTCGGGCGGGCCGGTCGAAAAACTGTTGTCGCCGTTCCTGTTCTCGCTGATCGGGGTGCTGATCGTCGGCTTCGCGCTGCCCGGCGTGAGGCTCCGGACGATCGGCATGTCCGCCGGGTTCCTGGCGATCGCGGTGTGGATGACCGCGGCGCTCTACGCGCCGGGCGGCGTCCAGTATCTCGGCAAGGCCTGGGTGGCGGGGCTGGTCGACAGCCTCGGCCGGTCGGAGGACGAGGGCAAGGACGAGCAGTTGCATCCGGTGGTGCGAATGCTGAAGGAGTCGCTGGCCAAGAGCGGCATCGGCACGGACACCCTGCCGAAGACCACCGAAGGTGCCACCAAGGCCGAGCTGGTCGGGGTACTGAAGAGCGTCCACGACCTCAAGGCGCCGGTCGAGCTCGGCAAGGAGCCGCCGGTGTGGACCGGCCGCGGCATCGACGTGATGGCCTGGCACTACGAGGAGAGCCTCGGACGCTGGTTCAACGAGCCGGAGAAGAACGGACGGCTGGTGGCGATCATGCGGACCGCGACCCACGTCGTCTACGGCGCCATCCTGGTCGCCATGGGGCTCTTCCTGTGGATCGCCCGGCGGCCGCGGTCGGTGCTGTTCGTGGCGCTCGGTGCGGTGCCGGCGATCCTGCCGATCGGCTTCGTGATCGAATATTCCGCCTGGCTCTGGTGGTACGGCCACAGCCTCAACGCGATGGGCGCCTTCACCCTGAAGCCGTTCATGCCGACCGTGTTCGGCGACGGCAAGGTGGCGCAGTTCTCGACGCACTCCTATCCG
>CALFRR010000197.1 GCA_937919435.1 uncultured Alphaproteobacteria bacterium
CCGGGCGGTCGGGATCGGCACCGCGATCGGCTGCGGCTGGATCGCCTCGATCGCCGCGGCGGCGGTCTCGGGCTGGCTCGGGGCCGAGCCGAAGCCGAAGAAGCGCGCGCCGAAGCCACCGATCGACGACGTTTCGCTCGGCGCCTGCAACGCCGACACCCGGCTGGTCTCGGCGGAGGCGACGGCGACCCCGGCGAAGGGCGACGGCGACGACTTCGGCAGCGGTGCGTCGATCGGCACCGCTTCGGCGTTCGGCACGTCGACCGGCGCTCCGAACCACGAAGCGATCCGAGTGCCCGGCTGCGGCTTGGCCTTCTCGGCCTTCTCCGCGACCAACCGCTCGGTCTCCTTGCGGTCGGCGTCCTCGAGTTCGGCGACCACCACCCGGAAGGACTGCTCGTCCTGCTGTTCCTTGTCGCGCACCAGAGAAGCGATCTCGCTCGGCACCTCGTAGGCCGGGCAGGCACCCGACGGATTGAAGGTGGTCGACAGCGGATCCTTCGGCCGCGCGTCGAAGACGTAGCGCTTCTCGCAGACGTCGACCTTCGGTTCGAGCTTGGTCACCTCGAAGTGGTCGTAGCCCTGCTTGATGTTCCGCCAGAACGGCATGTTCGGGTTCTTGCGGTTCTTGGCCATGTTCTCCCCGGTCATGCGGAACGGGAAGGCCTGGACCTGGAACGACTTCTGTCCCGCGGCGAAGGCTTCGCGGGCGAGCCCGTAGAGTTCTTCGACCTCACCGTCGGTGACGATGAAGCAGCCGGCCGACGCCGTGCAGTTGCCGTGCACCATGATCGCCGCACCGGTGCGGCCGTAGGCCCGGTCGAAGGCGTTCGGGTAGCCGACGTCGTAGGCGAGGTGGAACTGCGAATTCGGATTCATCCGCCACGGCGTGACCGTGTAGAAGCCCTCCGGCGACTGCTTGTCGCCTTCCTTGATCTTCGGCCCCAGCGTGCCGCCCCAGGCGCACATCGGATAGCTCTTCAGGAAGGCGTAGTGGCCGGTGTTGTCGCGCTTCCAGACCTCGAGGGTGTTCTCCTGCTTGAAGGCGCGCACGAGGATCGGATCCTCCTTGCGCATGCCCTTCTTCTCCATCAGCGACTGGATCTCGGGAGACAACGGCCTGCGCGCCTTGGCACTGCCGCCGAAGGTCGTCTGCATCTCGTCCTGACAGGCGGCGACCGTGAAGGCGATCGAGGCGATCACCGCGAGGCGCGACACTGACTTCACCGACATCGACCCATCGTCCCGAACTCGGGGGCGTCACCACCGACGCCCGACGCTCAACACCGCCGACGCACCGTCGGCCTTCCGATCGACCCTAGCTCGGGTCCGTTCACCGATGGTTACCGAAACCCGACCGGCGGGACCGTGAAACGGGAAGGTCCGCCCACGACCGAGACTATCCCAAATCCCCGATCGGGGCAAAACCGCGATTCCCCCCACCGATCGTCGTCGGCATGGTGAACGCATTCCCACCCGAACGTCCCGTTTCGGGATTCGACCGGTCCTCAGAGGGTCCGGCCGATCGCCAGGAACTTGTCGTGGCGCTGATTGCGCAGTTCGTCGGGCGAGAGCTTGACGAGGTCGCCGAGCGCCTTGTCGAGCGCCTGACCGGTCGCCGCGATCACGTCTGCGGGAGCACGATGGGCACCGCCGATCGGTTCCGGCACGATGGCGTCGATCACCTTGAACTTGAGCAGGTCCTGGGCGGTGATTCGCATCCCGGTGGCGGCGTCCTGCGCCCGGGCGCTGTCGCGCCACAGGATCGAGGCGGCGCCCTCCGGCGAGATCACCGAATAGATCGCGTGCTCGAGCATCAGCACCCGGTTGGTCGCGGCGATCGCGATCGCCCCGCCGGAGCCGCCCTCGCCGATGATCACGCTGACGTTCGGCACCCCGAGCCCGAGGCAGGCGTCGGTCGACCGGGCGATCGCCTCGGCCTGACCGCGTTCTTCCGCACCGATCCCCGGATAGGCGCCGGCGGTGTCGACCAGGCTGATCACCGGCAGGCCGAAGCGCTCGGCCGTCTCCATCAGGCGCACCGCCTTGCGGTAGCCCTCGGGCTTGGCCATGCCGAAGTTGTGAGTGAGCCGCGACGCGGTGTCGGAGCCCTTCTCGTGACCGATCACGCAGACCGGCTGCCCCCGGAACCGGCCGAAGCCGCCGACGATCGCCGCATCCTCGCCGAACGACCGGTCGCCGGCCATCTCGGTGAACTCCTCGACCAGCGCCCCGACGTAGTCGACGAAGTGCGGCCGGTCGGGGTGGCGGGCGACCTGGGTCTTCTGCCACGCGGTGAGTTTCGCGTAGAGGTCCGAGATCGCCTGGGCGGCCTTCGCCTCGAGCTTCTCGATCTCCTCGTTGACGTCGACCGCCTCGCCCTTGTCCGCGAGCGCCCGGAGTTCCTGGATCTGACCCTCGAGGTCGGCGACGGGCTTTTCGAAGTCGAGATAGCTGCGCATGTTCGCGTGTGTCCGCTCCGGAGATCGGGCCGATCCGTCGGCTCCGCGTCGGAACCGGCGGCGCCGGGGGCCGATCCCCCGCCGTGCCCGCCGGCCGTCCGGCGGGACCGACGGCGCTCTGCGGTCCCGCCCTCGATCAGGCGGACGACCGGCACCGTCGGGGCGCAAATCGCCATGCTCGCCGGGGAAAGTCAAGCGACGGGGGAACCCGACCCCTCGCCCGGGGGGCCGCGCCGCCGCGCCGGCGCCCGGGCCAGCGGATGATGCCCCTCCACCAGGCTCCGGAGATCGGAAGAGCACACGTCTGAACTCCAGTCACACTTGAATCTCGT
>CALFRR010000198.1 GCA_937919435.1 uncultured Alphaproteobacteria bacterium
GAGATTCAAGTGTGACTGGAGTTCAGACGTGTGCTCTTCCGATCTGTCGCCGAGCGTGCCATCGGCCTGAAGATGCGGGTGATCGCCTTCGATCCGTTCCTCTCTCCTGAGCGGGCGGTGGAAATCGGCGTCGAGAAGGTCGATCTCGAGGAGCTGCTGCGCCGTGCCGACTTCATCACCCTGCACACGCCGCTGACCGACAAGACCCGCAACATCCTCTCCGCCGAGAACCTCGCCAAGGCGAAGCCGGGGGTCAGGATCATCAACTGCGCCCGCGGCGGTCTGGTCGACGAGGTGGCGCTCAGGGCGGCGCTCGAGTCCGGCCACGTCGCCGGCGCCGGCTTCGACGTGTTCGTCGAGGAGCCGGCCAAGGCCAATCCGCTGTTCGGCCATCCGCGGGTGGTGGCGACGCCGCATCTCGGCGCCTCGACCTCGGAAGCGCAGGAGAACGTCGCCCTGCAGGTCGCCGAGCAGCTCTCCGACTACCTGCTCAAGGGCGCGGTGACCAACGCCCTGAACATGCCGTCGGTGACGGCCGAGGAAGCGCCGAAGCTGATGCCGTTCGTCAAGCTCGCCGAACTGCTCGGTTCCTTCGCCGGTCAGCTGACCGAGGACGGGATCACCGCGGTGCGGCTCGAGTACGAGGGCGACGTCGCCGAGATGAACACCCGGGCGCTCGGCGCGGCGGCGATCGCCGGCCTGCTGAAGCCGCAGCTCGATGCCGTCAACATGGTGTCGGCGCCGGTGGTGGCCAAGGAACGCGGCATCCAGATCGAAGTGGTCCGGCGCGAGGCGCAGGGCACCTGGGACAGCCTGATCCGGATCGCGGTGAAGACCCCGACCTTCGAGCGGGCGGTCGCCGGCACGGTGTTCGCCGACGGCAAGCCGCGGATCGTGCAGATCAAGGGCATCCAGACGGACGCCGAGTTCCAGCCGTCGATGCTCTACGTCACCAACAAGGACAAGCCCGGCTTCATCGGCCGGCTCGGCACGCTGCTCGGCACCAAGGGGGTCAACATCGCCACCTTCGCGCTCGGCCGTACCGCGCCGGGCGAGGACGCGATCGCGCTGATCGGCATCGACGGCCCGGCCGACGACGCGCTGCTCGCCGAGGTCGGCAAGCTGCAGAACGTGATCCAGGCCAAGCACCTGACCTTCTGATCGGGCGACCGGTCGGGACATTCGAAGATGTGGCGCGGCGGCGGGAGCGATCCCGCCGCCGTCGTCGTTTCCGGGGCTCGGATCAGGTCGCCGCGGGCAGATAGATCGCGCCGCCGGCGGCGAGGAATTCCCGCGACTTCTCCGCCATGCCCTCGGCCGCGGCGACGTCGTCGCGGAGATCGCGGGTGATCTTCATGGCGCAGAACTTCGGCCCGCACATCGAGCAGAAGTGGGCGAGCTTGTGGGCCTCCTTCGGCATGGTCTCGTCGTGGTAGGCCCGGGCGGTGTCGGGATCGAGCGACAGATCGAACTGATCCTCCCAGCGGAAATCGAACCGGGCCCGGCTCATCGCGTCGTCGCGGATGCGGGCGGCGGGATGGCCCTTGGCGAGATCGGCGGCATGGGCGGCGATCCGGTAGGTGACGACACCGGTCTTGACGTCGTCGCGGTTGGGCAGGCCGAGGTGCTCCTTCGGCGTCACGTAGCAGAGCATCGCGGTGCCGAACCACCCGATCATCGCCGCGCCGATGCCGGAGGTGACGTGGTCCCAGCCGGGGGCGATATCGGTGGTCAGCGGTCCGAGCGTGTAGAACGGCGCCTCGCCGCATTCCCGCAGCTGCTTGTCCATGTTGGCCCTGATCTTGTGCATCGGCACGTGACCCGGCCCCTCGATCATCACCTGACAGCCCTTGTCCCAGGCGACCCGGGTCAGTTCGCCGAGCGTCTCCAGTTCGGCGAACTGGGCGGCGTCGTTGGCGTCGGCGATCGACCCCGGGCGGAGGCCGTCGCCGAGCGAGAAGGCGACGTCGTAGCGGCGCAGGATGTCGCAGATCTCGTCGAAACGCTCGTAGAGGAAGCTCTCGCGGTGACCGGCGAGGCACCAGCGGGCCATGATCGAGCCGCCGCGCGAGACGATGCCGGTGACCCGCCGGGCGGTCAGCGGCACATGGGCGAGGCGGACGCCGGCGTGGATGGTGAAATAGTCGACGCCCTGCTCGGCCTGTTCGATCAGGGTGTCGGAGAAGACCTCCCAATCGAGTTTCAGCGGATCGCCGCCGACCTTCTCGAGCGCCTGATAGATCGGCACGGTCCCGATCGGAACCGGCGAGTTGCGGAGGATCCACGAACGGATGTCGTGGATGTCGCGACCGGTGGAGAGATCCATCACCGTGTCCGCCCCCCAGCGGGTCGCCCAGACCAGCTTCTCCACTTCCTCCGCGATCCCCGAGCTCACCGCGGAATTGCCGATGTTGGCGTTGACCTTCACCAGGAAGTTGCGGCCGATGACCATCGGCTCCAGCTCGGGGTGGTTGATGTTGGCCGGGATGATCGCCCGGCCGCGCGCCACCTCGTCGCGGACGAACTCCGGGGTGACGAAGGCGGGGATCGCCGCGCCGAAGCTCTCGGCGTCGGCGAGACGTTCGGCGGCCGCCTCGAGCACCGCCGCCCGCCCGAGATTCTCGCGGTGGGCGACATGGACCATCTCCTCGGTGACGATCCCGGCCCGGGCGAACTCGAGCTGGGTCACCGGCCGGTCGGACCGTCCCGCCCGCAGCGTGCGTTCGGCCGGACACGGGCCGACCCGCCCGTCGGGCGAGGTCCGGCCGTTGTCCTCGGGTCGGATGGTGCGGCCGGCGATCGTCTCGAAGCCGCGCCGGGCGATCCAGGCCTCGCGCAACGGCGGGAGACCGCGGGCGAGGTCGATGTCGGGGGCGTCTTCGCCGTAGGGGCCCGAGGTGTCGTAGAGCCGGACCGGCGGCTCGCTCGGATCGTCGAGGCGGAGCTCGCGCAACGCCACCCGCATCTCGGGATGCGACGGCGGTGCGACGTGGATCTTGCGCGTCCGGCCGATCGGGCCGGTCGTCAGGGCGGTCGTGTCGGGTGTTGTGAGTTTCGGCATGGGACCTCCATCGGTTGGAGATCCGGGTGCGATGAGATGAGGAAGGTCGGCTGCTCGCGCCGTGATCCCGTCCCTTCGCCGGCATGACCCGGATCAGGTTCAAAGGGTCCGGCTCTCGCCATCTCAGCCCCGCGCACGGGACACCCCTCGGACGCAGCGAGCAGAGATCATTCGCGCCCTTCCTGTCAACCCGGCTTCGCCGGTCGGTCGATCCGTCGCACGGGACGCCGGGCCGCGCGGCGAGGCGTCCGGTGTCCTCAGGAGGCGTCGCCGCGGCCGCGCAGGCGGGCGATGAGGCGGCCGTCGATCGCGGCGAGACCGAGGCCGATCAGGCCGACGCCGACCAGATGCTGGGGGGCGGGGTGTTCGCCGAGCACGACGATGCCGAGCAGAATCGCACTCGGCGGGATCAGGAAGGTGACGAGGATGGTGTTGGTCGGCCCGACCAGAGTGGCGAGGCGGAAGAACAGGATGTAGGCGACCGCCGTCGACAGGACGGCGAGGCCGACGACCGCGCCGATCGCCGTCGGGCTCGGCAGGGCGATGGTCCAGGGGCGGTCGACGAGGAGGACGAGGGGCGCCAGCACCACGGCCGAACAGAGGAGTTGGCCGGCGGCGGTGGCGATCGGCGGACGGCCGCGGAAGCGGCGTGCCCAGAGCGCCGAGAATCCGTAGGAGAGCGAGGCGGCGAGGCAGGCGAGTTCGGCGAGGAGATGGTCGCCGAGGCCGGCGAGACTGTCGACGCCGACCATCACGGTGACCCCGACGAAGGCGAGGCCGATGCCGGCGGCCCGGGCCGGGGTGATCCGGTCGTCGTGTGTCATCAGATGGGCGACGATCACCCCGAAGATCGGGGTCGTCGCGTTGAAGATCGAGGCGAGGCCGGCACCGATGGTGCGCTGTCCCCAGACGATCAGGACGAAGGGGATCAGGTTGTTGAGCAGGCCCATCACCGCGTAGTCGCGCCAGCCGGCGGCGTCGCGCGGCAGCGCCACGGCGGCGAGGCGGGCGGCGACGAGGAGGAGCGCCGCGGCGAGGCCGACCCGGGCGAAGACGACGGTCAGTGTCGGGATCTCGGCGACGGCGAGCCGGTTGAACAGGAACGATCCGCCCCACAGGACGGAGAGAGCGAGGAGCATTCCCCAGGCGCGGGCGGGCATCGGACGATCGTCTCTCGGTCGGGGGGAGGGCCGCAGGGGCCGGGAGACGGCGAGAAGAACCGATCCGGCGGCCGGGCGCCACCCGTTTTTGGTCGCTACGGCCGCGGCCGAAGTGTCCGTCGGGTCACCGCCGCTGGGCCAGCACGATGCCGGCCATCACCAGGGCGAGGCCGACGCCCTGATACCAGCCGAAGGGCTCGCCGAGCACGACCACCGCCATCGTCGCGCCGAACACCGGGATCAGGTTGACGAAGATGCCGGCGCGGCCCGGGCCGATCAGTTCGACGCCGCGGATGAAGAAGACCTGGGCGAGGAACGACGGAAACACCGCGATGATCGCCGTCAGCAGCCAGCCGGTGGGGGTCGGCCAGACGATCGGCGCGAACAGCATTTCGGCGGCGGTCATCGGCAGCGAAGTGAGAAAGGCGGCGACGCTCACCGCGGTGAAGAAGGTCAGCGACGACACCGCGGGCCGGTTCTCCAGCCCGATCGTATAGACCGCATAGAGTGCCGAGGCGGCGAGCACGAAGAGGTCGCCGAGATTGAAGGCGAGGTTGCGGGCGACCTCGAGATCGGCGCGGGTGGCGACGAGCACCACGCCGGCCATCGCCGCGGCCATGCCGATCGCCTGGAACGGGCCGATCCGTCGGCCGCGCACGAAGAACGCCAGTGTGAAGACGAACAGCGGCATCGCGCCCTGGAAGATCGACAGGTTGGCGGCGGTCGTGTAGTGCGCGGCGACGAAGAACAACGCGGTGAAGCCGGAGAAGCCGACGGCTCCGAGCCCCAGCAGCATGAGCTTGTGGGGAGCGAGACGCGGCCATTCCGCGAGGAGACCGCGACGGTGGACGACCAGCAGGACGGCGGCGACGATCGCCCAGCGCAGGGTGCCGAGCTGCATCGGCGAGATCTCGCCGACGGTCAGGCGGCTCATCACCGTGTTCGCCGCCCATTGCAGCGCGGCGAGGGTGAGGATCGGATAGGGCCTGTTCCAGAAGAGAGCGAACAGGCTGCGCGCGTCGGCCATCGAGTCGCCGTTTCGTAGCGGAAAGGGGACGCCGACAGAAGCGGAGCGGCCGCGCCTTGTAAAGCAGGATCGGCGCGGGGGAGTGTCCCGACCGGCGAATCGCCGTCGGCGGGCCGATCGGTGCGGCCGATCGGCGGCGCGGCGAACCGGCCCGCCGGGCGCGGGCGAGCGGCGAATCCGGAGGTTCGGCGGGGTCGCAAGGCCGCCTGAATACGTCTATAGTCCCGCGCGCCCGCGACCGGTGTGAGGGCGACACCAAGGGGGTGGGCAGTGCTGTGGCGATCGGCCGTGCCGATGCTCCGCAGGTAGACGTTCGCGCGGCGAACGAGAGGCGCAAACGTCCGGCAGGACCGGATCGGGAAAGCGAGACATGGCCAACGTAGTAGTCGTCGGGTCGCAGTGGGGCGACGAGGGCAAGGGCAAGATCGTCGATTGGTTGTCGGAGCGCGCCGACGTGGTGGTGCGCCATCAGGGCGGTCACAACGCCGGGCACACGCTGGTCATCGACGACATCTCCTACAAACTGTCGCTGCTGCCGTCCGGCGTGGTCCGTCCGGGCAAGCTCGGAGTGATCGGCAACGGCGTCGTCCTCGATCCGCATGCGCTGGTCGCCGAGATCGGGCGCCTCGCCGCGCAGGGCGTGACGGTCTCTCCCGACAATCTCCGGATCGCCGAGAACTGTGCGCTGATCCTCTCCGTCCACCGCGAGCTCGATCAGGCTCGCGAGGCGGCGGCGAGCGCCGGAACCAAGATCGGCACCACCGGTCGCGGCATCGGCCCGGCCTACGAGGACAAGGTCGGCCGTCGAGCGATCCGTCTGTGCGATCTCGCCGAGCCCTCGACCCTGCCGGTCAAGATCGATCGTCTGCTCGCCCATCACAACGCCATCCGCCGCGGTCTCGGGGAAGCCGAAGTGGCGCAGGAGACGATCCTCGCCGAGATCCAGGCGGTCAGCGCCAAGGTCCTGCCGTTCATGGACGTCACCTGGAAGCTGCTCGACGAGCGGCGCCGGGCCGGCGCGCGGATCCTGTTCGAAGGCGCGCAGGGTGCGCTGCTCGACATCGATCACGGCACCTATCCTTTCGTGACCTCGTCGAACACCGTCGCCGGACAGGCGGCGGCCGGCTCCGGCCTCGGACCGGGGGCGATCGGCTACGTGCTGGGCATCACCAAGGCCTACACCACCCGGGTCGGCGGCGGGCCGTTCCCGACCGAACTCACCGACGCGGTCGGCGACCGGCTCGGCGAGCGCGGCCACGAGTTCGGCACGGTGACCGGGCGCAAGCGGCGCTGCGGCTGGTTCGACGCCGTGCTGGTGCGTCAGACCACCCGAGTCTCCGGCATCGACGGCATCGCGCTGACCAAGCTCGACGTGCTCGACGGCTTCGACGAGATCAAGGTCTGCGTCGGCTATCTGCTCGACGGGCGGGAAATCGACCATCTGCCGTCGTCGCAGTTCGAGCAGGCGCGGGTGGTGCCGGTCTGGGAGACCATGCCGGGCTGGCAGCAGTCGACCCGCGGCGCGCGACGCTGGGCGGATCTGCCGGCCGAAGCGGTCAAGTACGTGCGGCGGATCGAGGAGCTGATCGGCGTTCCGGTGGCGATGCTGTCGACCAGCCCGGAACGCGAGGACACGATCCTGGTCGCCGATCCCTTCGCCGACTGAGACGGCGCGGCGTCGGAAACCCGGCGGATCGGGAGAATCGCCGGGTTCCGTTTCCGGCGGCGGACGGCTAGGGTCGTCGTCGGGACGAAAGACGGTCGCCGCCTCGCGACGGCGGCCGAATGGGGATGGCACGCTCTGCGTGTCGGGTCCGCGAGCGACCGGCCGGCAGCGGCGGACGGCGCACACGGGCCTTTTCGAGGCAGGCAATGGCTGACTATCACGCGATATTGAAGCGGGCGATCTCGTCGCTGCCTTCGCCGACCGGCGAGGCCAGGCGGGCGGTCTACGAGAAGGCGCGCACCGCGCTGGTCAACCAGCTCAAGTCCTTCGATCCGCCGATCCCGGCTTCGGAGATCACCCAGCAACGTCTGCAACTCGAAGACGCGATCCGCAAGGTCGAATCGGAAGTCGCCAAGGGCATCCTGCGGCCGAAGGAGGCGACGATTCCGCCGCCGCCGCCGCCGCCGGTGTCGGCGCCGGTCGAGACCGCGGTGCCGCGCGAAGCGACGATTCCGCCGGCCGCCGCTCCGGCTCCGGTCGAGACGACGTCGCGGATGGCCGCTCCGGTCGTCCCGCCGATCGAGACGGCGCCGCCGAGTGCGGCGCCCGTGGTCGAACCGCGACAGGCGGCCCACGATCTCCTGGCGGCGAGCGAACCGCCGCCGCCCACCTTCGGGCGAGAAGCGAGCAGCCGTCCGCCGCGGCAGAAGAAGTCTCGTCGGCGCGATGCCGGGGATGTCGCCGGTGGATCGCGGACCCGCGCGCCGGTGGTGGTCGGTGTCGCCGTCGCGGCATTGGTGGTGGTGATCGGCGTCGTGGCGTTGTGGAGCCAGAGAGAGGCGATCTCCGCCTTCTTCGGTTCGAACAAGGCGCCGGTTGTCGATCTCGCCGCCCGTTCCGCCTCCGAGAAGCTGGCGCCGAAGGCGACCGACCGGCTGGGCGCCGAAGAGACCGCGGCCAAGCCGCAGAACGGTGCCGCCAAGCCGGTGCCGACCCAGACCATCACCGCGACGCCGCAGCTGCAGACGTCCGATCCGGCGAAGGCCGGCGATCCACCGGCCCAGCAGTCGGTGGCGCTGGTCAGCCAGACCGCCATTCTCTACGAGGAAGGCAAGGTCGGCGGTCAGGCGGCGATCGCTTCGGGCAAGGTGGTCTGGCAGACCCAGCCGGATCCGACCGATCCGCGGCCCGGCAGCCTGCTGCTGAAGGCCCGGGTGGAGATCCCGGAGCGCGGGCTCGTCGTGCTGATGCAGATGCACCCGAACGGCGACACGTCGTTCCCGGCCTCGCACATGGTCGAGCTGAAGTTCAATCTGCCGGCGGGCTTCGAGGGCAAGGCGATCACGTCCGTCCCCGGTCTGATCCTCAAGGCCGACGAACAGGCACGCGGCGACGCGCTGGTCGGCGCTTCGGCCAAGGTGTCGGAGAACTTCTTCTGGATCGCTCTGTCGGCGACCGACGCCGAGCGTCAGCGCAACATGAAGTTCTTCCGCGAGCGCGGCTGGATCGACGTGCCGGTCCTCTACGATTCGGGTCGCCGGGCGATCCTCACTCTGGAGAAGGGCAGCAGCGGCGAGAAGGCGGTCTCCGACGCCCTGGCCTCCTGGGGGCAGGCCGGCTGAGGCCGGCGCCCAGGAGGAGGCCGCCGCGGTCGCAGGACCGCGCGGCTTCGCTGCCGCTTTCGTTCCGCGATCGATCGAGGCCATCCGCCGCAGGCCGGCCCCGCGGGGCGGGCGCTTGCATCGCGGTCGCATTTCCGTCATCCTCGCCGTCGTTCCGAGGGGTGTTCTCGAAAGAGGGCTGAGATGACGCTGCTCCGGCGTCGAACCCTTCGAACCTGATCCGGGTCATACCGGCGAAGGGACGGGACTTCATGACAGCCGCACCTCTGCCAGTCTCCGGATCTCCGTCGAACGTCTCCACGTGGGACTTCTCGAGGGGATCCCCATGTCACGGTCGCTGACCGACGGTCGTTCCGCGGACGAACCCGCACGCCGGCTCTCGACGCCGTCGATGGCGACGCGCGTCGACCCGCCGGACCGGATGCCGCGGCCTGCGGGCGAGCGTGGCGCCGCACGGGCGTCGGCCACCTTCGCCGCGGTCATCGCGACGGGGATCGCCGCGTGGTGGGTGCTGGTGTGGGTCACCGCGCCGCCGGCCTTTCTGCTGCCCGGGCCGGACCGGGTGTTCGCCGCGCTCCTCGCCCGCCGCGCCGACCTCTTCGAGCACGGTCTCGCCACCCTGATCGAGATCCTGATCGGCTTCGGCCTCGGTTCGGCACTGGGGATCGCCACCGCGGTGGTGATGTCGCTGCTGCCGTGGACGGCCCGGCTGGTGCTGCCGGCGATCGTCGTGGTGCAGGCGCTGCCGGTGTTCGCGATCGCCCCGGTGCTGGTGCTGTGGTTCGGCTTCGGTCTCGCCTCGAAGGTGGTGATGGCGAGCCTGGTGATCTTCTTCCCCGTCGCCTCGAGCCTCAACGAGGGGCTGGCGCGGACCGATCCGGGCCTGCTCGATCTCGCCCGGCTCAACCGGGCGACGCGGCTCAGAACCTTCCTCCTGGTCCGCTGGCCGGCGGCGATGCCGGATCTCGCCGTGGGCCTGAAGATGGCGGCGAGCGTCGCCCCGATCGGCGCGATCATCGGCGAATGGGTCGGCGCGTCGCGCGGCCTCGGTCTCCTGATGATGCACGCCAATGCGCGGCTGCAGACCGACGTGACGTTCGCGGCGCTGGTCGTGCTGGTCGTCCTGGCGCTGGCCCTCCGGGTCGCGGTCGATCTCCTCACCCGGAGGCTCGCCCCCTGGGCGCCGGTCTCCGGCATCACCCGTCTCTAGATTCCTCCAGAAGAAAGAACCTCGGATGAAGCGTCTCCTCGCCGCCCTCGGGCTCGCCGCCACGCTCGCCGCGAGCGGTCCCGCCGCCGCCGCCGACAAGCTCACGGTGGTGCTCGACTGGTTCGTCAATCCCGACCACGCCACCCTGGTGGTGGCCCGCGACCGCGGCTTCTTCGCCGCGCAAGGGCTCGACGTCGAGCTGATCGCGCCGGCCGATCCGACCGCGCCGCCGCGCATGGTCGCCGCCGGGCAGGCCGACGTCGCCATCACCTATCAGCCCGATCTGCATCTGTCGGTGAAGGAGGGGCTGCCGCTGGTCCGCTTCGCCACCCTGGTCGAGACGCCGCTCAACACGGTGATGGTGCTCGACGACGGTGCGGTGAAGAGTCTCGCCGACCTGAAGGGCAAGAAGATCGGCTATTCGGTGTCGGGCTTCGAGGACGCGATCCTCGGCACGATGATGGAGACCGCCGGCACGAAGCTCGCCGACGCCACCCTGATCAACGTCAACTTCGCGCTGACCGCGGCACTGCTGTCGGGTCAGGTCGACGCGGTGGTCGGCGGCTTCCGCAACTTCGAGGCGACCGAGATCGAGCTCGAGGGCAAGGGCAGGAAGGCGCGGGTGTTCTATCCGGAAGAGAACGGCGTGCCGGCCTACGACGAGCTGATCTTCGCCGCGGCGAAGGCGAAGGTCGCCGATCCGCGGCTGCCGCGCTTCGTCGCGGCGCTGGAAGCGGCGACGCTGTGGACCACCAATCACCCGGCCGAGGCCTGGGAGATCCTGAAACACGCCGACGCCAAGCTCGACGACGAGCTGAACCGCCGCGCCTTCCTCGACACCCTGCCGCGGTTCGCCAAGCGCCCCGGCGCGCTCGACGTCGCCCGCACCGAGCGCTTCGCCCGGTACATGAAGACCCGCGGCCTGATCGATCAGGTGCCGCCGATCGAGAGCTACGCCGTCGTGGTGAAGTGAGGGAGGGGGAGACGACTCTCGTCTCCCCGGTTCATCGGGGTCCTGCCGAGCCGAAGGCGCTCGCCTCCGCTGCCCTCTCTCGGCGGGGCAATCGCACTGCGAAGTCGCGGGTGCGCCGACGTCGCTCTCTGCCGTCGTCCCCGGCGGCGCGACGGCGCCGGGAAGGGG
This sequence comes from uncultured Alphaproteobacteria bacterium, assembly GCA_937919435.1. GTDB lineage: Bacteria > Pseudomonadota > Alphaproteobacteria > Rhizobiales > Ancalomicrobiaceae > Siculibacillus. The sequence continues at coordinate 10,888 of CALFRR010000198.1, forward strand.
ACCCATGGGCGTCACCGATCGTTGCTGCGACGAATGGGTCCCCTTCCCCTCCGCCCCTTCGGGGCTCCGGCCGGGGACGACGGCCGGGGGCGCGGCGATTGCTTCGCCCTCCGGAGAAGGGGGACGCGATGGCGACGATGATCGTGAGGGTGATGTCCGTCGGGCCGGGAAGCCGAGCCCAAGGCCGGGGAGGGAGAGCGCCGGGGCGGGGCCGCCGGCGCGGGGCTCACCCCTCCAGTTCTTCGCGCAGCATCTCGAGGGCGAGCCATTCGTCTTCGGAGGCGGCGAGGTCGGCGGCGTGTTTTTCGACCGCCGCCGACACTTTCGCGAATCTCGCGGGGGCGCGGGCGTAGAGATCGGGGTCGTCGAGCGCCGCGTGGAGCTTCGCCAGTTCCTTCTGCAGGGCCTCGATCTTGCCCGGCAGGGTCTCCAGCGCGTGCTTCTCCTTGAACGACAGGCGGCGCTTCTTCGGCGCTTCGGCGGCGGCCGGGGCGGCCGATTTCGCCGGCTTCGGCACTTCCGCCTTGTCGATCACCCGCGCCGAGATGCCGGAGCCGCGCTGCGCCACCATGTCGGTGTAGCCGCCGGCGTATTCGATCCAGCGGCCGTCGCCCTCCGACATCACCACCGAGGTGGCGACCCGGTCGAGGAAGTCGCGGTCGTGGCTGACCACGATCACCGTGCCGGGGTAGTCGCCGATCAGCTCCTGGAGCAGATCGAGGGTCTCGAGATCGAGGTCGTTGGTCGGCTCGTCGAGCACCATCAGGTTCGACGAGCGGGTCAGCGCGCGGGCCAGCATCAGCCGGCCGCGCTCGCCACCCGACAGCACCGAGACCGAAGTGCCGGCCTGCTCGGGGCCGAACAGGAAGTCCTTCATGTAGCCGATGACGTGGCGCATCTCGCCGCCGACCCGGACCGCGTCGCCGGAGCCGCCGGTCAGCGTCTCCTTGAGGCTGGCGTTCGGGTCGAGCGCCTCGCGGCGCTGGTCGAGGGTGACCATCTCGACCGTCGCGCCGATTCTGATCCGGCCGGCGTCCGGGGCGAGCTGGCCGGTCAAGAGACCGAGCAGAGTGGTCTTGCCGGTGCCGTTGGCGCCGACCACGCCGATCCGGTCGCCGCGGGCGATGCGGATCGAGAAGTCGGTGACGATCGGCCGATCCCAGGCCTTCGACACCCGCTCCGCCTCGATCACCAGCTTGCCCGACTGCTCGGCCTCGGTGATCGACATCTTCACCGTACCCTGGACGGCGCGGTCGGTGCGGCGCTTCTCGCGCAACTGGCCGAGTTCGCCGAGCCGGCGCTGGTTGCGCTTGCGCCGGGCGGTGACGCCGTAGCGCAGCCAGTCCATCTCCATGGCGATCTTGCGGTCGAGGCGGTGGCGCTCCTTCTCCTCGAGTTCGAGCAACTCGTCGCGCCACGCCTCGTAATGGGAGAAGCCGCGGTCGATCCGCCGGGTGCGGCCGCGATCGAGCCAGACGGTGACCCGGGAGAGATTTTCCAGGAAGCGGCGGTCGTGCGAGATCAGCACCTGGGCCGACTTCATCGCCTTCAGCTCGGCTTCCAGCCATTCGATCGCCGGCAGGTCGAGATGGTTGGTCGGCTCGTCGAGGAGCAGGACGTCGGGCTCGGGGGCGAGGACGCGGGCCAGCGCGGCGCGGCGGATCTCGCCGCCGGACAGGGTCTTCGGGTTCTCCTCGCCGGTCAGGCCGAGGTCCTCGAGCAGCCGGCGGGCGCGGTGGACGTCGTCGCCGGGGCCGAGGCCGGCTTCGACATAGGCGAGCGTCGTCGCAAAGGCGGAGAGGTCCGGCTCCTGCGGCAGGTAGCGGACGGTGACACCGCCCTGGACGATCCGCTCGCCGGAATCGGCGGAGAGGATGTCGGCGGCGATCTTCAGCAGCGTCGACTTGCCGGAGCCGTTGCGGCCGACCAGCGAGATGCGGTCGCCCTCGTGGACGGCGAGTTCCGCGCCGGTGAGGAGCGGGGTGCCGCCGAAGGTCAGGTGTACGTCGCGGAGGGTGAGAAGCGGTGCTGCCATGCCGCCCGAGTTACCCGATCGGCGGCGCGAACGCCATGGGGCGCAGCCGAGATGCCCGGAATTCCGGCTGGCGAGGCGCCCGCACGCCGTCGTATGACGGCGAACCCGCCGGAGCACCGGCCCCGATCCCGAGACGCCGATGCCCGCTTCGCTGCTGTGGATCCCGACCACCATCCTCGCCGCCGGTTCGCAGACGCTGCGCAACGCCCTGCAGCGCGGTCTGACCCGGACGCTCGGGACGATCGGCGCCACCCACGTCCGTTTTCTCTTCGGCCTGCCGTTCTCGCTCGTCTTCCTGGCGGTGGTGCTGGCGGTGACCGGCGAACGGCCGGCGCCGGGGCTCGCCTTCTGGGGCTGGGCGGCGCTCGGCGGGCTCGGTCAGATCGGAGCGACCGCGGCGATGCTCCACGCGATGCGCGACCGGTCGTTCCTGGTGACCATCGCCTACACCAAGACCGAGCCGGTGCAGGTGGCGCTGGTCGGGCTGGCGGTGCTCGGCGAACGGCCGACCCTCCTCGGCGCGGCGGCGATCGTCGTCGCCACCCTCGGCGTGATGGTGCTGTCGTGGCCGAAGCCGGGGGCGGCTCCCGAGGGCGAAGCGCCGAGCGGCGCGCGGGCCTGGGTGCCGGCGGTGCTCGGCATCGTCTCGGGCGGGCTGTTCGCGGTGTCGGCGGTGTTCTTCAAGGGGGCGATCCGCGCCTCCGGCACCGATCACACGGTCGCCGCCGCCTCGACCGCGCTCGCCGCGGCGCTCTTCGTCCAGACGGTGGTGCTGACCGTCTGGCTGGTGGCGCGCGACCGGCGGGTGCTGGTGGAGATCCTGAAGGCGTGGCGACCGTCGATCGGCGCCGGCTTCTGCGGGGCGCTGGCCTCGCAACTGTGGTTCGTCGGCTTCGCGCTGGCGCCGGTCGCCTCGGTCCGTACCCTGGGTCTGGTCGAGATCTTCTTCACCCACGCCTTCTCGCGCGGGGTGATGAAGGAGCGCCCGTCCGGCCGCGATCTGATCGGCGTCCTGCTGGTGGTCGCCGGGGTGATCGGGGTGCTGAAGGGGTGATCCCGAGCCCGGTTTCGGCGACCGGGCGGCCGGGTGCGTACCGACCCGTCGGGTGAGCCCGCGCTCGACCGGGCGGCGGCCGGTCGGGCGGCGACGTCGGCGCGGCTCTGACGAGTCCGAGGTTCGTGTGGCGGTTCCGCGCCGCCGCCTCTGCGACGGCGGATCCGCGGAGAAGGTGCCGCCGCGGCGCTTCGGGCGAGGCGGGACCGACGATCCGGGTATCTACCCGCTCACGTGGTGGTCGACATCTTCATCAGCACGAGGCCGCCGACGATCATCGCCGCGGCGATCAACCGGCCGGCGCTCGCCGCCTCGCCGAGCACCAGGATGCCGAGTAGGAAACTGCCGACCGCGCCGATCCCGGTCCACACCGCGTAGGCGGTGCCGAGCGGCAGGATCCGCATCGCCCAGCCGAGCAGCACGACGCTCGCCACCATCGCCACCACGGTGACGATCGAGGCCGGCAGGCGGGTGAATCCCTCCGACTGCTTCATCGCGAAGGCCCAGACGACTTCGAACAATCCGGCTGCGAAGAGTACGATCCAGGCCATCACGGTCTCCTGACTGAACGATCGGGGGCGCTGCGGGTATCTACCCGTAAAGTCCGGACGGGTGGGGGGAGGGACGGCACAGGCGGTGGCGACGCTCCGGGCGGAGAGTAGGGCGAGGCAGCGCCGCCACCCCGCAGGCGCACCGCGGGGTGGCGGCGCCCCGGAGGGGCTGCGGCTCGGCCGCGGAAGAGGTCGTCCGCGCCGTCGAAAAGGCGTCGAGCCGTCACCGCGGGCGGGCCCCGCCGCGCCGCCGCCGCGGAGGAGGGCGTCACCCGACCGTCGCCGCGAGAACGCCGCCACCGCGGGCGAGCCCGCCACCCGCCACCGTGGACGGGGCACCCGCGCCGCTGCCTCGGAAGAGACCGTCGCCGCGAACCGGCCGCCGCGCCGCCGTCGCGAAAGGGGCGCCGCGGGCAGGCTGCCGCCGAGGAGATCGTCCCGCCGCCGCGATGGCGCCGCCCCGAAGGCGCGCCGCGGGGCGATGATCCGCCCGTATCGCCGGGGCCGACGAACCGCACTCCGACGGGGTCGGTGACCCGCCGTCGAAGCGCCGCGCGCCTAGGCCTCTCGCGATTGCCCGCACCGCGCCGACATGGTTCGGACCCGGCGGGATCTTCGAGGCGCGGCGGGACCGGCCGATGCCGGTTCTGCGCACCTCCCCTCGGGTCGGTCCTAATCGGTCGGCGCCTCCCCGGACCCTCGATCAGAAGCCGCCGCCGGTCGAGTTGTCGCCGCCGTCGCCACCGAAGCCGCCACCGGTCGAGAAGCCGCCGCCGTCGCCGCCGAAACCGCCGGACGAGCCGTCCCCGTCGCCGGGCAGGTGGAGGCTGCCGCCGAAACCGCCTTCCTCGCGCCGCCAGCCGTGCCGGAGTTGGACGCCGGAGGTCAGCGCCGACCACAGGACGTTGCCGATCAGCGAACCGACGACACCGCCGACGATGTTGCCGATCGCGCTCTCGTTGCCGAAGCTGACGCCGGGCCGGTCCCAGCCCTCGCGGCGGAACCGGTCGCGGTTGACCTCGAGCTCGTTGCGGTGCTCGGCGGTGTCGCGGATGGTGGTGCGCAGCCGCGCCACTTCGGCGTCGGCACGGGCGATGGCATTGCCGATCTCCTCGATCCGGCGGACGATCTTTTCGTCGTCGGGGGTCGGGGTCTGATAGGCGCGGGCGTAGAGGGTCTGCAGATCCTGGTGGCCGAGGCTCTCGGCGACCTTGTCGAGCGCCTCGGTCAGCTTGGCCGTCTCGCCGCCGACCAGCGCGCCGTGGCGGGCGTCGAGGCCGGCGAGGTCGGACTGGACCGAGGCGAGGTCTGCGTTGCCGGCGTCGATCTCGGCCTTGATCTCGGCGAACTCGGTCTCCAGCGCGCCGATGCCGTCGGCTTCCAGTGCCCGCCGCTCGATCGCGGTGCGCTTCGCCGTCACCTCCTTCAGCTCCGCGGCCAGCCGATCGGCGTGGGCGCGCAGCCGGAGCGGGATCTCGATCAGCAGGGCGTAGTTCGGCCGTGCCGCGTCGAAGGCGGCGATCCGCGCCACCTTGGCGTCGAGCGTCCGGGTCAGTCCGGAGCCGGTGTACTTCCCGGTGCCCCAGCCGTTCCGCCAGAGGTACATGAACAGCCGGTCGGCCTCGTAGGGGGCGCCCTTGGCGGCCCGGTCGGCCTCGGCCTGCTTCGCCTTGGCGTCGGCGCGCTCGGCGAGGCCGCGGGCCTCGGTGACCGCCGCGTCGGCGGCGCGCCAGTCGGCGTCGTCCGCGATACGGGCGCGGGTCTTCTCGGTCAGCGCCTCGATCCGGTCGATCGCCCGTTCGAGCCGGCCGGCCGCCTCGTGGCGGCGGGCCTGTCCGGTGGCGATGGTCTCGGAGACCTCGCGGCGGCGCGCGACCACTTCGTCGAGGGCCTTCCGCTGCTCGGCGACGATCGCCAGCGCCTGTTTCTCGGCCCAGTCGAGGGCCCCGACCGCACCGCCGGTCTCGGCGAGGGAGTCGAGGTGGACCCGTGCCAGTGCCCGATAGGCATCGACCTGGGCGGCGCGGCCGCGTGTGGCCTCGTCGACCGCCGAGGCGAGAGCGGCGTCGAGCCGGGCCTCGTCGGCGCGGGCCGAGGAGATGGCGGCTTCGATCTGTGCGAGGGCGTCGCGTCCGGAGATCATGGGTCTCACCACTTGGTGATGGTGCCGGACATCACCGGCAGGGTCCAGCGCACGTCGAGTTCGCCGCGGCTCTTCTCGCCGAGGCGGGCGTTCTGGATGATGTTGTCGTCGCGCTTGTCGGCGGCGACCCGGTCGAAGGTCGCCTGCGGTACCCGCTGGCCCCATTTGGTGACGGTGGCGGTGGTGCCGTCCTCCTCGCTGGTCACCGAACGGGGCTGGGCCCGGCCGTCGGGGCCGATCTGCTCGACGATCAGATAGTAGTTGCGGGTGTTGGTCTTTGCCGGCACTCGCCAGATGCCGGAGCGTTCGCCCTGACGATCGACGATGCGGACCGTCCAGGTGGCGCGCAACGTCGTGGTGAGGGCGTCGAGTTCGGCGATCCCGGCTCTGGTCTCGGCGGCGTCGCGACGGGCGGCGGCGGCTTCGGCGCGGGCGGCGATCTCGCCGACCCGGGCCTTGGCGTCGGCCGACCTCGCCTCGTCGAGGGCGGTCTGTTTCGCCCTGGCGAGGGCGGCCGGCAGGGTCTCGGTGATCTCGACGCGGGCGGCTTCCGCGGCCCGGCGGGCGCCGCCGACCACGAAGTAGCTCCAGGCGCCGACGCCGATCACCAGCGCCAGCGCGCCCGCCCCGACCGCGAGGCCCCAGCGGCGGCGCTCGACCCAGAGCAGGGCCATCGTCCTGGCGAAGCTCGGCGGGGTCGGCTCGTAGACGAAGCGCTTCTCCTCGAGCGCCCGGACGCCGGATTCGACGATGTCGTCGGGCACCGCGATGCCCTGGCCGGCGTAGATCTCCTTCAGCCGGCGGACCAGCTCGGCCCGTCGGGCGTCGCCGTCGAGTTCCTTCAGCGCCAGGCTCTCCTGGTGGCGCAGGGTGTCGACGACGTCCATCGCCAACATCACGTCGTCGAGCTTCTGGGGAGCGGGCGGCGTACCGGCGGGAGCCGCGGCGGACGAAGCGACATCGGTCATCGGTGGACCTCGGCGGGTCGGTTTTCCGGTGGCGGCCGGCGGGCGGGGCGCCCGCGGCCGTCGGAACGGGGAACGTCCCGGCCGGGTGCCGGGGCGTTCGCGGGTCGGAAGCATCGGTCGCTTCGTAGGACCGACGCCGTCACTTGTCGAGGGTCGCACCGGCGGCGACGAGGCGGGCGATGCGCTTCTTGCCGTCTTCGACCGCATCGCGGATCTCGGCCGAGTTCTTGGTCGAGAGGTCGCGCATCTCGGCGATGATCTCGGTCGACTTCTCCTGGAAGTTGACCACCGAATCGACCAGCTTCTTGACCGCGTCGGCGCGGATGGTCGGGCCGTAACCGGCGCGGACCGCCGCCTCCTGGACCTTGTCGCCGATCTCGGCGAGCGCCTCGAGGCTCTTCGACACGCCCTCCTTCATCGCGTTCAGCGTCTGGGTCGCCTCGTTCAGGCCGAACATACCGGTGAACGACGCCTTCAACGCGGTGAACACCGAATCGTTGGTCGAGAAGAAGCTGACCGCCTGCTGATAGACCCGCTCCTTG
>CALFRR010000199.1 GCA_937919435.1 uncultured Alphaproteobacteria bacterium
GGGCCGCGCCCACCGCCGCCCGGTCCGCTCGGCGGCCGCGGCGCGCGCTCGGCCGAGCCGTCGTCGCGGCGCATCGACAGGGCGATGCGCTTCCTCTGCACGTCGACCTCGACCACCCGGACGGTGACCACGTCGCCGGCCTTCACCACCTCGCGCGGATCCTTGACGAAGCGGTCGGCGAGCTGGCTGACGTGGACCAACCCGTCCTGGTGGACGCCGATGTCGACGAAGGCGCCGAAGGCGGCGACGTTGGTCACCGTGCCCTCGAGTTTCATCCCCGGCTTCAGGTCGGAGAGCGCCTCGACTCCGTCGGCGAGCTTCGCCGTGCGGAAGCTCGGGCGCGGGTCGCGGCCGGGCTTCTCCAATTCGCCGAGGATGTCGCGGACCGTCGGCAGGCCGAAGCGCTCGTCGACGAAGCGGCGCGGATCGAGGCTCTTCAGCATCGCCGAATCGCCCATCAGGGTCCTGAGGTCGCGCCCGCAGGCCTTCACGATCGCCCGCGCCACGCCATAGGCCTCCGGATGGACCGAGGACGAATCGAGCGGCTCGTCGCCGTCGCGGATCCGGAGGAACCCGGCCGCCTGTTCGAAGGTCTTCGGCCCCAGCCGCGAGACCTCGAGCAGCTGCCTGCGGCTCCGGAAACCGCCGATCGCCTCGCGATGGGCGACGATTGCCTCGGCGAGCGACGTGCCGAGGCCGGAGACCCGGGCGAGCAGCGAGGCGGAGGCGGTGTTGAGGTCGACGCCGACCGCGTTGACCGCATCCTCGACCACCGCGTCGAGCGCCTTGGCCAGCCGTGTCTGATCGACGTCGTGCTGATACTGGCCGACGCCGATCGACTTCGGATCGATCTTGACCAGTTCGGCGAGCGGGTCCTGCAGACGCCGGGCGATCGACACCGCGCCCCGGAGCGACACGTCGAGATCCGGCATCTCGGCGGCGGCGAGTGCCGAGGCCGAATAGACCGAGGCGCCGGCCTCCGAGACGATCACCTTGATCGGCTTCGGTGCGGCCATCGCGGCGATCGTCTCGGCGGTCAACCGGTCGGTCTCGCGGCTGCCGGTGCCGTTGCCGATCGCGACGAGTTCGACCCCGTGGCGCTGGATCAGCGCCTTCAGCGTCGCCATCGTGCCGACGACGTCGTTCTTCGGCGGGAACGGATAGACGGTGGTGGTCGCCACCACCTTCGAGGTCCTGTCGACCACCGCCACCTTGACGCCGGTGCGGATGCCCGGATCGAGGCCCATCGTCGCCCGCGCGCCCGCCGGAGCGGCGAGCAGCAGATCCTTCAGATTGTGGGCGAAGACCCGGATCGCCTCTTCCTCGGCCCGCTCGCGCATCGCCGCGGTCAGCTCGACCGACAGCGACAGCGACAGCTTCACCCGCCAGCACCAGCGTGCCACGTCGAACAGGAACCGGTCGGCCGCGCCCGGCTCGCGGCCGGCGGCGGGCACGACGATGCCGAAGGTCTCGGCGATGATCGCCTCGACCGGCTTGACCGGCCCCTCGACGTCGGCGTCGACCTCCAGTTCGATCCCCAGCACCTCTTCGTTGCGACCGCGCAGCATGGCGAGCGCCCGGTGGCTCGGCACGTCGGCGAGGCGCTCGACGTGGTCGAAGTAGTCGGCGAACTTCTCGCCGGCCGCTTCCTTGCCCTCCACCACCCTGGCCCGGATCCGCGCCCGCTCGCTCATGTGGCGGCGCAGATGTCCGACCAGATCGGCGTTCTCGGCGAACCGCTCGGCGAGGATGTCGCGGGCCCCGTCGAGTGCCGCCTTCACGTCGGCGACCTCCTCGGTGACGAACCCGGCGGCGAGCGCCTTCGGGTCGACCGAGCGATCGTCGAAAATCCGTTCGGCGAGCGGTCCCAGCCCCTTCTCGCGGGCGATCTCGGCGCGGGTCCGCCGCTTCGGCCGGAACGGCAGCCAGAGGTCTTCGATCTCGGCCTTGGTGGTGGCGGCGGCGAGCCTGCCCGCCAGGGCGTCGTCGAGCTTGCCCTGGGCGCGGATGCCCTCGGTGACCGCGGCGCGCCGCGCCTCGAGCTCGCGCAGATAGGCGAGCCGTTCCTCGAGCGTCCGGAGCTGGGTGTCGTCGAGCCCGCCGGTCGCTTCCTTGCGGTAGCGCGCCACGAAGGGGACGGTCGCGCCTTCGTCGAGCAGGTCGACGGCCGCGGTCACTTGCGCCGGCCGCGCGCCGATCTCGGCGGCGATCGCGGCGGTGATGCGGGCGGCGACGGCGGGATCGATGGGGTGGCTCATGAACTACCTCGGACACTGTGCTTCGATGTCGCCCCCCGGAGCGTGCGGTCGTGGCTCGTCCGAGGCGCCGGATCGCCGATGGCGATTCCGAGGCCATCTGCTATCATCGAAAGGTGTCCGAAATCGAGGTTCGACCGATGGAAGCCAAGGACGCCGTCAACTGCGCCAAAGCCTATGTCACTGATCTCTTTCGGGAAGACGGTGTCGGTGATCTTCGCCTGGAAGAGATCGAGTTCGACGAGCAGGCCCGGATCTGGAACGTCACGCTCGGGTTCGTGCGTGTAGGCTACGTTCGCGATTCAAAAGGGATGATGACGGGCTTGGCAGCAGCGCTCGAAGCCATCGATTCGCGGACGCGTGTCTATCGAGTCGTCCGCGTCCAGGACGAGGATGGCCGTGTGCTTTCCGTCAAGCTCCGGGATCGTTCCCGTGATGCGGCCTAGATACGTCATCGACACGAATCTGCTGGTTCTTCTGGTGATCGGTACGATCGACCGAGGCCGGATCGAGCGCCACAAGCGACTCGAGCGATTTCGAGAATCCGATTTCGATCTTCTTCTGAACCTGCTCGCGGAGAGTTCCGGAGTGATCTTCACTCCCCATGTCCTGGCGGAGACGTCGAATTTCCTCGAGAGCGGCACGGAGGCCGACAAGGCGAGAAATCTCGCGATTCTGGCCGAATTCGCAAAGACGGGAGAGGAGATTCACGTCCCGGCTTCCGAAGCGATGGACCGCCCCGAGTACCGATGGCTCGGCCTGACCGATGCGGGGCTCTTGTGCTGCGCGTCCGGAGGCGGCGTTTTGCTCTCGGTGGACGGAAGACTCCTGCACGAAGCCGCCGTCCTCGGAGTGGGCTTCGTTCCATTCGACGTGGTGTCCGCGCACAGAGCCGCGGCCGAGCGGCTCTGATCCCGCGTCCCCACGCCGCGTCAGCGGATCCGGAGCAGTTCCTCGGCGGTTTCGGCGTCGACGCCGACCGCGTTGATCCAGCCGCCGGTCAGCGCCGCGCGCAGCGCCGGCGCCTTGGCGACGTGCATGGCGACGCCGATTCGGGTCGGCACCGCTCTGAGCACGTTCGGCGGCACCGACAGGGTGCGGTCGTCGAAGGCGGTCGGGATCAGCGATCCGTCGGCGCCGTAGAACCAGCCGCAGATCGTGCCGACCGCGCCGGACGCGGCGATCGTGCCGATGCTCTCCTCGGGGATCACGCCGTGGCGGAACACCGTCGCCCGCGGGCTGATCGTGCCGATCCCGACCAGCGCGATGTCGACCCGGCCCATCAGTTCGAAGACCCCGCCGACCATCCCGGTCTGCAACAGGTGTTGCGCCGCCTCGGCGCTGTCGACGATCGCCGGCACCGGCAGCTGCCAGGCCCGCGCTCCGAGCCCGAGCGCCAGCGTCCGGCAGACCTCGCTCGAATGCGAGGCGATCTGCGGCGCACCGACGCCGCCGATCAGCGAGACCACGTCGATGTCGGTCGATCGCGCCCGCCGTGCCGCGGCGGCCACCGCCGCCACCGTGTCGCCGTCGGAGACGCCGATCACCGAACCGGCGGTCATTCGTTCCTCGACCACCCGGGCCACCGCCCGTCCCAGCACTTCGCCGATCGAGGCGCCGCCGGAACGCGATTGCACCACCACGGCGAACTCGACGCCGTAGGCGTGGCCGAGCCGCCGCTCCAGCGCGAAGTCGCGAAGCCCGGTGGGCGAGATCTGGATCTCGACGAAACCGAGATCCATCGCCGCCTTCAGGGCGCGACTGACCGTCGATTCGGAGACGTCGAGGACCCTCGCGATCTCGTTCTGCGGCATGCGTTGGTCGTAACGCATCTGGGCGATCCGCAGGATCGTCTCGTCGTCTCGTCGATGTCGCGCCATGTCGTCCGTCGATGGGCCAAAGATGGGATGACCGTCTCGATAGCACATCGGATTTCGCGCGTCAGGTCCGACCGTTCGTCGTCTTCGCACGATCTGATCGGCGTTCGCCGCGACGGTCGCCGTGTTTCGATGCTCAGACGAGGCCGAGCATGCGGTAGTCGGCGACGATCGGCCGATGGATCGGCTCGTCCTCCTCGACGCTGGGGAAGCGCGACACCGGTTCGATGAAATGGTTGTCGGTGTCGTCGTCGTTGACCGTCGACACTTCGCCGACCAGACAGTCGCCGCCGTCGCCCCAGAAGGCGTGGACGTGGCGCGGCTCGAGAGTCACGCTCTCGCCCGGCGCCAGGCGGATCACCTCGCCCGGCTTCACCCGGCGGATCGTCCCGTCGGTCGCCACCTCGACCGGCGTCTCGCGGTCGAGCGTGCCCGCCGGCGTCAGTCCGAACAGCCGTACGGCGAGCGGCGCCCCGCCGCGGCAGACGATGTCCTCGGTCTTCGCCGCATGGTGGTGCAGCGGCGTCAGCTGGTCGCGCCGCGAGATCATGATCTTCTCTGCGTAGACCATGCCCCGCCCCGTCGCCAGATTCTCCGGCCGGCCGTTGCGGAGCGTGAACAGCAGGAGCCCCACCCGGGCGAAGTCGCCGCGGCCGAAGTCGGTGACGTCCCAGCCGAGTTTCGGCCCGACGATCGCGTCGAGCGCGCCGGCCCGCTCGCGCCAGTCCTCCGGCGTCCAGTCGGCGAACGGCGGCAGCGCGAAACCGAAGGAGCGGACGAAGGCCTCGCCGTCGCGGATCAGGGCGTTGAGTTCGGAGCGCTTCATCGGACGGGTCCTCTCGGGCGGGAAGGCCGGCGTCACCGGCTCAGGAGCGCGACGACCGCCGACGGCCGAAGTCGGCGAGATCGATCACCCGGTCGGGGATCGTCACTTCGAAGGTGGCGCCCGGCCCGGCGTCGACCAGATCGATGGTGCCGCCGTGGGCGCGGACCAGTTCGGCGCAGATGGCGAGGCCGAGACCGGTGCCGCCGCGCCGGACGCCGCCCTGGAACGGGCGGAACAGGTTCTCCCTCGCCCGCGCCGGCACGCCCGGACCGGTGTCGGCGACCCTGAGCACCACCACCGATCCCTGCCGCTCGGCCGAGACGGTCACCCGCCGGACCAGCGACGGATCGTGGTCGCCCTCCAGCGCCTGCATCGCGTTGCGCATCAGGTTGAGGATCACCCGGAAGATCTGGTCGGGATCTGCGTCGATCTCGATCTCGTCGGCGACCTCGATCGCCAGCCGGATGCCCTCGTCGAAGGCGAGGCCGTGGCCGCCGTCGCGCGCCCCGAGCAGCTCGGCGACGTCGCCGACCAGCCGCCCCACCGAGATCAGCCGGCGTTCCGGCGGCGCCTCGCCGGTCTTGCCGTAGTCGAGCACCGCCCGCGAATAGGCGATCGCCCGGTCGAGGGTGGCGAGCAGCTTCGGCGCGAAGCGCTGGACGGTGGCGTCGGGCACGCTGGACAGCCGGTCGGTGATCAGCTGCGCCGAGGCGAGCACGTTGCGCAGATCGTGGTTGATCTTCGAGACGGCGACGCCGAGGTCGGCGAGGTGTTTCTTCTGGGCGAGCGATCCGGCGAGTTCCGTCTGCATCTCGGCGAGCCGTCGTTCGGCCTCGCCGATCTCGTCGGTCCGGCCGGAGGGGTGGATCACCCGCGCCGGATTCTCCGGATCGGCGGCGAAGTCGACCATCGACTGGGCGAGCCGGCGCAGCGGCGCCAGGATCAGTCGCCGGAGGCCGAGGAACACCAGCGCCGCCACGACGCCGAGCAACACCGCCGACAGCACCAGCAGGCGCCCGGCGAAGGCCAGTGTCGCCGCCCGGATCGGCGTCTCCGAGACGACCAGATCGACGATCCGTCCCTTGTCGTTGGGCGGGCCGAGGATCCGGAGGCGCCGGCCGTCGCCGGCGAACATCATGTCGACGACGTCGACGATCGGCGTCCACGGATCGAGCGAGGTCGTGTCGACCACCCGGTCGATCCGCGTCGGTTGCTCGGCCATCGCCACCAGCCGGCGCATCTCTCCGGTCCGGACCGAAACGGCGGAGGCGTCGAGAGCGGCGAGCAGATCGTCCTGGAGAGCGCGGTCGATGTCGCGGCCCGGCCCCAGCGCCAGCACCACCAGATCGGCCCGCCGCACCGTCTCGCCGATCCGGTTGATCCGGAAGTGGGCGATCGAGGGAACGAACACCAGGAGTTCGGCGAACACCACGAAGGCCATGGTGAGCACCAGCAGCCGCGTCGACAGACGCGGCCCGTCGCAGGCCGAAGCCCGCCCGCCGCCGTCGCCCGTCCGCTGCTCCTGCCGCTCCATCTCCCCGTCGGTCTCCGATCGGCGCCGCCGCCGTGCCGGGATCCGGTCCCGGCGCACGCGACCGGCGGTCGCGGCCGTATTCGGCCCTGAACGGACATGGTAACGCCACCGTTCTGCTTTGTCTCTAGCCTCCTCGGGGCGGTTCGGAGCGGATTCGCCTCGCCCGGCGCGACGTGGGACATCGGCTCCGCTCCGCTCCGGGCGACGAAACCGGTGATTCCCCGAGGCCCGTGGGGTGGTCTCGTCGTTGACAGCCCCCTCCCACCCCCCTATAAGCCCCGACGACCGGGATCCTCGCCCTCTCAGGCCGCACGGCGACGTGCGCGCTCGGTTTGCCGTTCGCCGTCGGTGACGTGTTCCGCCGTCGTTCGGCGGGTCGCAAGGGCGTTGGCGGGGCTCCCACGAACTTCGTCCGCCGGGTTCGGCGGATCGGTACCACTCGAGACGAGGAGGCCGCTCTCCTGGGCGGCGACGACCCATGAAGCGCACCTACCAGCCCTCCAAGATCGTGCGCAAGCGCCGCCACGGTTTCCGCGCCCGTTCCGCCACCGTCGGCGGCCGTCTGGTGCTGGCCCGTCGCCGCGCCCGCGGCCGCAAGCGCCTGTCGGCCTGATCGGTCGGATCGGCTCCCGGCGGGATGCCCGGGCCGGGTGGTTCGGTCGTGTCCGATCGCCGGGCTTCCAGCCGTCGGGCGTCGATACCGTTCGTCCCGGACGGTCGATCGGTCGGCGGCAGTGAACCGGTTCGGGCGGTCGATCGGGTGGTCGTCCGCCCGCGAGATCCGCCCGGCCGCGCCGAACCGCCGGAGGTCGCCACCGCCATGGACCGACTGAAGAAGCGAGCCGAGTTCCTCGCCGTCGCCCGTGGCGGACGGGCCAATCGTGGCGCCTTCACGCTCCAGGCCGCGCCTGCGCCGACGGTCGACGCCGCCCCGCGTTGCGGCTTCACCGTGACCAAGAAGGTCGGCAACGCCGTCGTCCGCAATCGCGTCCGTCGACGCCTGCGCGAGGCGGTCCGCCTCGAGGCCGAGGCGCTCGGCCGAGACGGCGTCGACCACGTGCTCGTCGGTCGCCGCGAGGCGCTCGCCATCCCCTTCGCCGAACTCCGGGCCGATCTGCGCTCCGCCTTCGCCCAGGCGCACCGACGCCTCGCCAAGGCCGCTTCGCCCGCCGGCGCTTCTTCGCCCGACGACGCCACCGCTTCCGCCCGCCCCCGTGCCCGGTGCGGCGAAACCCCTGGACGGACCCGATGATCGAGAATCGGAACTACTTCGTCGCGATCGGCCTGTCGATCGCCGTGCTCCTCGGGTGGCAGTACTTCGTCGCCGGCCCGAAGCTCGCCGCCGAGCGGGAACGTCAGG
>CALFRR010000200.1 GCA_937919435.1 uncultured Alphaproteobacteria bacterium
GCGGGTGTAGCTCAGGGGTAGAGCACAACCTTGCCAAGGTTGGGGTCGAGGGTTCGAATCCCTTCGCCCGCTCCATTCTCCCTCTTCGGGAGAGTCACGAAAAGCCGCGGGAAACCGCGGCTTTCGTCGTTTTCGGGCTCGATTTTCGCGGTTGAAGTCGCAGGCGCCGAAGGGCGCTTCGAGGCGCTCGGTCACCTCTCGGTCACACGTCGGTTTCGGGCTCGCGGTTGAAGTCGCGGTGTCGCGGGGGTGCGAGAAGGCCGGTCGAGCCGAAGCGGCCACTTCGCATCAATCGCCGGCAACTGAGGCGCCTATTTGCCGCGCCGTTCGTCGATCAGCCGGTCGATTTCGGCCTCGACACTTGAGGCGGCATTTTCGAGCGCGTCACGAAGCTCCGCTGTGGCGTTCATGAATGATTGATAGTTTGCCAGCGCGATATGCGGGTTCGCTTTCGTTCGTAGACGCGCGACTTGCTTATCCCATGAGGGAATGGGATCTCTGTTTATTTTAAAAGGGTAGTTTTCCTTGATCCAATTGATGTACTCGACGCCGGCTCCTCCCGGCCATGCATTGTCGCGTGCAAACGACTTGCCGGCTTCCGTGAAGGCGATATTCCATGCCTGTGAATCAATCACGGCCTGATCACGGGAGGTCCGATCTCCAGAATAGACGCCACCTGCGATAATATCGAGACACGTATCTTGGTCGCCGACCACACGATCCATATGGTCGGCGAGCACATGGACCATTTGTTTGGTATTGAAATTCAACTTAGCGCCAAGTGCCTCACAACCTTTTTCAAAATCGCCGAAATTCGCGGGCATGCCGGGTCCGCGAGTGAAGTACTTCTTTGCACGCTCCGGCAGCTTCTGGGTCGAGCCCCAGGAAAGTCCTAGAGGGGTGTAACGCGCCATAAAACGACATGCTGTGTCGAAGTAAAACTCTGCCAAAACCTGTAGTATTTCTTCTTTTTGGAGGCCGACGTGGTAGAGTTCGTTTCGAAAAGCATGTAGAATGTTTATTGTTTTGGCAAATTGCTCGGATATATTATCTTCTATTATTGCAAATTTTACCTTTGAAGCGAAACTCTTCCCGAGTGCCGCAGAGAGTTCCTTCTTGTGCGTGTAATCCTTTTCCAGAAGATAGAAAGACCTAAGTCGAACTGCCCGGTCTTTTGCGATTTGATGGAGAATCAGTTCGACAGCATTGTCCGTAAGCATCAAGGCAAAGCGAGCATCATGGACATCGTTCCTTGAGAGATGCTCAAGCGCCAGATCCATCTGCTCCAGAACTCCAGCTAAAAATAGAATCATTTTATTTTCCTCTATTGATAATATTTAATTCCAACAATACAAAATTCGCCAAATGATGATTTATATTATGACACCAGAGGATAAAATCTGTCTTATTCGTTGCCAGTGGCCCATCTTTACACTAATGACTTGATGTATTTTTCATAACTATTAAGTATTTCTGATCGAAAAATCTTCTTCGAAATCAAGTCGGTATCGATTTTACAGAATAGGCTATTTGCTAACCAACGCAACGCTGACTTGTGGCGCGATAAAGTAGACATAGCGAAAAGCGGAACACGGCGCATTCCGCCCCTATCTAATCACCCCCGCCCTTCCGCCTCCCGCATTACCACATACGGATCCACGCCGATCGCGCGGGCGACCTCGACGAACTCGGCCGCGTCGAGGCGCCGCTCGCCGAGTTCCACTTTCGAGACGAAGGTCTGGCGCCGGCCGATGCGCGCGCCGAGGTCCGCCCGGGTGAGGCCGGCGTCGCGGCGAGCCTTCACCGGAAGCGCGATCATGCGGGCGTGAGACGATCCGGACGGATCGATGTCACGGGTGGCGAAGGTCGCGCCGACCGACAACCCGGAGACACCCGAATTCGGAGTACCCCAACGGGGTATTCGAGCATGCCGCCGCTTCGACGAGGCGATTCGAGGCGGCCATGAAAGAGCAGTACGTCGGCGACCGTATCCCTCCGGTGAGGGACGCGGATCTCACGGTTTCGGCTGGTCGGCCCCGATGCCGGCGATGTTGGCGGCGTCAGATCCCTCGTTCTCGAGGAACCTACGCGTGCCTCCGGTGGCGGCGGGGCGTCGTCCGAGGGGGCGATGCCGGCTTTCGCGGGCCGGCATCGCGTTTCGAAGAAGGCTTCAGCCGATCGTGCAGGTCGTCTGCGTGCCGGCGTCCCAGCCGTCCCAGAGGTAGTCCTCGTGGATGCCGTCGGCGATCAGGCGGAAGGCGAAGGCCGTCTGTTCGACGTAGAAGTCGCAGAAGGCCCCCTTCTCCTTCATGCCGCCGTTCATCTCGTGAGCTTCCGCCGGGCAGGGGGAGCCGCAGAAATGTCGAATCAGGCAGGTGTCGCAGCCGGCGATGTCCTCGACCCGGCGCTGCGAGACGGTCTGGAAGGGCGCACTCTCCAACACCGCGGGGATCTCGTCGGCGAACAGGTTGCCGCCCTTGAACTCCGGCAGTCCGATGAACTCGCTGCAGGGGAAGAGATCGCCGTCGGCGGCGAGCGCGAAGAAGCTCCGGCCGCCGCCGCAGGGGGAGATGTCGCACATCAGCCGCCGCGCGGTCGGGGCGAGGATGGCGATCAGGATGTTGGCGAAGTTCGCCACCACCATCTTGCGGCCGGTCTCGAGATAGAGTTCCCGGGTCCGGCGGAGCGCCTTCAGATAGGCCTCGGCCACCGTCTCGTCGCTGCCCTTCAGCGCGCGGGCCCGCGGCTGGGTGCAGCGGGTGACGTTGAGCATGCAGGCCGGCACGTGGCGGGCATGCAGGAACGACACCATGTCGGTGAGGTGCGGCAGGTTCTCCTCGGTCATCGTGCAGATGACGTTGAAGCCCGGATAGCCCTTCAACCGATCGATCGCGTCGACGACCGCGTCGTAGACGCCGTCGCCGCCCCAGTTGCGGCGGGTGCGGTCGGCGATCTCGGGGACCGGACCGTCGAGCGACAGGCCGATGCCGACGCCGTGTCCGGTCAGGAAGGCGATGGCGTCGTCGTCGAGCAGGGTGGCGTTGGTCTGCACGCCGAAGCGGAAGCGGTCGGCGAACGCCTCGATGCCGGCGAAGACCGCCTCCTTGGCGAGCAGCGGTTCGGCGCCGTGGAAGACGATCTGCGGCAGCCGATCCTCCGGCATGTGACTGCGGAAGTAGGTGTGCAGCCTGTCGAGCGCGGCGAGCAGCGTCTCCTTCGACATGTTGCGGCCGGAGCGGCGCATCTCCCGTGGGATGTAGCAGTATCCGCAGTCGAGATTGCAGCGCTCGGTCGGGTTGAAGTAGACCGCGGTCGGCTTCAGCCGGAAACGCAGCAGGTCCATCTCTTCGGCGAAGGCGCCGGCCTTGCTCGAGAAGGTCTCGACGAGTTCGCCCCCGAGGAGGGCGTCGGCGACCCTATCCCTGTGCACGAGGCCCCAGAAGGCGGTGTCGGCATCGATCAGGGCGAGATGGGTCGGATGCCCGATGTCCCAGGGCGAGAGGGCGGAACGGGGGGCCCTTGCGGGCTCCCCGAGAACCGACGGGTGCATCGGCACCGTCATGGCTTCACCTGCCTGTCCATCAGAACGTAATGGGACAGGCCGGTGCCTTCGGCATCGCAGGTCTTGCGGACGGCGATGACGTCGGGACGGGGGCGGCGCGGGTCGGTGGTGGTTTCGATCGTGTGTCTCACGTCGGAGCTCCGATGCACTACAGGGGCGTCGGGCGAGCAAGAGCTCGACCGAAACCCTTTGCCATCGGGAATCGCCCCTCGTGGATCAGATCCAGCAGGTCTTCTGGCTCTCGGATCACCCGTGCGCAACGCCTTCCCAGCGGGGTGGGCCCCACCAGTGACCGGCTTTTCACCCAGTTGCGCACGTCCCCGATTACAGCGGCGGGACCGCCACGGAATCGCACCGTGTTCCATCTATACTGGACGTCGCGATCCTCTCCGGCGGTCGCGGAGGTGTCAAGGACGGCGGAATGTCGCGCATCGCGCGCATCGCCGGCCCCGCCCGAACGGCGCGCGGCGACGATCGCTCCGCCGGCGGGCGGCTCACCGCGAACGCTTCACCGACCCGATTCGGCATCGGAGGGGGCCGCGAGACCCGCGCAACGAAGCCGGGAAGCGTCGACGTCGTGACGTTCCACGCCGACTCGGTCCGCGTCTCGGAGAGCGGCCTTCGCCGGAGGCGCGATCGGGCGGGCCGGGGCGACGTCCGGCGACCGCGGGAGATCCCGCGATCGCCGCGCCCGGGGTCAGCGGGCGATCACACCGTCGGGCAGCTCCATGTCGAGCAGCGCCGAGGCGAGACACTTGCCGTGGGCGTCGAGGGCCAGCGAACGGGTCACGCCGCCGCCGAGCGCCTGCTGCATCACGAAGTTGAGCGCACCGAGGCTCTCGATCTCGTAACGCTTCACGTCGCCCTTCACGATGCCGGTGAAGTGCTGCTTCACCCGGTCCGGCGTGATCCACGCCTTCAGGGCCTCGTAGTGACGCTTGTCGAAGGCGATGACGGAGATGTTGGAAATGTCTCCCTTGTCGCCGGTGCGCGAATGCGCGATGTCACGGAGCTTCATCTCACACCTCGATGTAGTCGACGGTCGGAACCACCAGATCGCGGGCGATCAGGGCGGACAACATGGCGACCACCGGACGGGCCACCTTCCAGGCGCCGCCACCACCGGCCGGGCCGTTGGTGTAGAGCGTCTCGACCTCGTTGCCGATCTTCACCGCTTCCGCCATCGAATCGGTCCGGCCGGTGACGCGGATGCGCACCTCCGACGGCTCCGCCCGGCCTTCGGCGAGGACGGCGCCGTGGATCGAATCGACGCCGATCAGGTCGAAGCGCAGTTCGGAGGTCTTCACGCCGGTCAGCTTCAGCCGCTCCTCGACGATCGCCAGCGCCAGACGGCCGCGGCCGGCCGCGTTGGTGCCGGCATAGGAGATCTGGCCTTCGCCGATGAAGCCGTCCTTGTAGCCGACCGAGACCTTCAGCGTGTCCGGACGGGCGCGACCGGAGACGCCGGTCACCCGCACC
Source organism: uncultured Alphaproteobacteria bacterium (assembly GCA_937919435.1). Taxonomy (GTDB): domain Bacteria; phylum Pseudomonadota; class Alphaproteobacteria; order Rhizobiales; family Ancalomicrobiaceae; genus Siculibacillus. The sequence continues at coordinate 5,042 of CALFRR010000200.1, forward strand.
CGATCGACCGCCTCCTCCTCGAAGGCGATCTCCGAGAAGTCGGCGATCACGTCCGGGGTGAAGTAGCTCTTCGGATCGTGGATCTCGTAGAGGATCTGCTCGGAGCAGGTCGCCGTCGTCACCCGCCCGCCGGATCCGGCGACCTTGGTGATGACGAAGGACCCGTCTTCGCCGACCTCGGCGATCGGGAAGCCGAGGCGGGCGAGATCGGCGACGTCCTTGACGCCGGGATCGGCGAAGTAGCCGCCGGTGACCTGGCCGGCGCACTCGAGCAGATGGCCGACGGCGGTGCCGATGCCGAGCTTCCGCCAATCGTCCATCGCCCAGCCGAACTCGTGGACGAGCGGTGCGAGGAACAGCGCCGGGTCGGCGACGCGGCCGGTGATCACCACGTCGGCGCCGGCGGCGAGCGCCTCGACGATCGGGGCGATGCCGAGATAGGCGTTGGCCGAGACCAGCACGTCCTTCATCGACGAGGCCGGCTTGCCGGTCTCGGTGATGGCGACGTCTTTCGCCAGCAGTTCGGCGAGCACCTCGTCGCCCTCGACCGCGGCGATCTTCAGCCCGGCGAGGCCGAGTTCCTTCGCGATCTCGGCGACCTTGGCGGCGGCCGCCGCCGGGTTGGCGGCGCCCATGTTGGTGACGATGCGGATGCCCTTGGCCTTGGCCTGGGGCAGCACCGAACGCATGCGGGCGTCGAGCAGGGCGTCGTAGCCGGCCTTCGGGTTGGCGAGCTTGGCCTGCTGGCCGATCGCGATGGTCCGCTCGGCGAGGCACTCGTAGCAGAGGTAGGCGATGTCGCCCTTCTCGACGAGTTCGACGGCGGGTTCGATGCGGTCGCCGGAGTAGCCGGCTCCCGATCCGATGCGGAGAGTCTTCATGGAGTACGTCCTATGTGATGCCGGCGATCAGAGCGGAATGACGCCGGTCAGGACGGCGGCGATCGTCATCACGATCGAGGTCGCCCAGAGGAAGCCGAACGAGAACTTCTGGTGCTCGCCGAGGTCGATGCCGCACAGGCCGACCAGCAGGAAGGTGGCCGGGGTCAGCGGGCTGATCGGGAAGCCGACGGTCATCTGGCCGAGGATCGCGGCCTGGCCCATCTTCACCGGAGCGACGCCGAGGACGTTGCCGGCTTCCGCCAGCACCGGCAGGACGCCGAAGTAGAAGCTGTCCGGATCGAACACCATCGACAGCGGCATCGAGACGATGCCGAGGACCACCGGCATGTGCTGAGCGTAGGCGGCCGGCACGTTGGACGCGGCGAACTTGGCCATCTCGGTCAGCATCTTGGTGTCCTTCATCACACCGGTGAAGACACCGGCGGCGAGAAGGATCGAAGCCATCAGCAGAGCGGCCTTGGCGTGGGCGTCGATGCGCTCGCGCTGATCGGCGACCTTCGGGTAGTTGATCAGAAGGGCGAGCACGGTGCCGACCATGAAGCAGACGACCGGCTGGGCGACCTCGGTGATCATCGCGGCCAGCACCGCCAGGGCGAGCACGACGTTGACCAGGAAGAGATGCGGACGGACCAGCTTCTGTTCGGTCTCCGACAGGGTCGGACGGACGAAGTCGGTCGAACCGGAGGCGAAGTCCATGCCGGTGGCGACCAGACGCTTCTCCTCGCGACGCCCGAGCATCCAGGCGACGAACAGCACGAAGACGAGGCCGACGACCTGGACCGGCAGCACCGGCATGAAGAGTTCGCCGATCGGAACGTGCAGCGAAGTCGCGGCGCGCAGGGTCGGGCCGCCCCAGGGCAGCATGTTGGCGGTGCCGGCGGCCATCGCGACGACGCAGGCGAGGATCCGCTTGTCCATCTTCAACCGGTCGAACAGCGGCAGCATCGCCGGAATGGTGACCAGGAAGGTCACGGCGCCCGAACCGTCGAGATGGACGATCATGGCGAGCAGCGCGGCGCCGAAGACGATGCGCGAGGGACGCACGCCGACCATCTTCAGGATGCCGTTGATGATCGGATCGAGGGTCCCGGCATCCTTGATGATGCCGAAGAACAGGATCGCGAAGACGAACATGCCCACCACCGGGGCGATGTTCTTGACGCCGTTGACGGCGAACTTGCCGGTGTCGGCGACGGAGAAGCCGGCGATCAGCGCGGCGGCGAGCGGTACGATGATCAGCGCCGCCATCGGCGACAGCTTCTTGGTGAGAATTCCCGCGAGAACGACGACGATCGTCAACAGGCCTATCAGGGCGAGCATTTTTTCCTCCTGGTACCGGCGGCGGCGAGGCCACGGTCGCTGGACGGCGGATATCCGTCGGTCCGTGCTCCGCAGGCCGATCCGTCGGAACGCAGGCGCATTCCGAAGACGTCCGAGCCCCCGAGCGGGAGCGAAGGTGCCTGCCTCTTTTTGATGCGTCCAAGACAATTTTCGGATATGTCCATGCGCGATACGCATCAAGCGCGACGGTCCGGGCGCTCGGTCGTCGATCTCTACGGCGCCGCATCGAGCGCGGCGGCCGGGCTCGAACCGGCCGCCGCCGGGGCGTGACCGGCGGTTCCGGCCGTATGGTGCGGTGCAGCCTGTACTTTCGAATGTATCCAGCGTATTTGATGCTGCATGCGTATCAATGTCACACCCCAGCAGCTCAAGGCCTTCCTCGAAGTCGCGGAGACCGGCAGCTTTTCGGAAGCCGCCACGCGGCTGGCGTTGTCGCAGCCGGCACTGAGCCGCACCATCAAGGCGATCGAGGAGACGCTCGCGATCCGCCTGTTCGACCGCGACACCCGCAACGTCGCGCTGACCCCGGCCGGTCACGAACTGCGCCCGATCGCACTCCGGATCGTGCGGGAGTTCGACGCGAGTTTCAGCGAGTTCTCCCGTTTCGTCAGCGGTCGGCGCGGCCGGGTGGTGATCGCCACGCTGCCGTCGATGGCGGCGGTGCTGTTGCCCGGTGCGGTCGCCCGCTTCCGCGACACCCGCCCCGACGTCGACTTCCAGATCCTCGACGCACACTCGGGGTCGGTGCAGAGCGCGGTCGCGGAAGGGTTGGCGGAAATCGGCCTCACCGCACAGCCGACACCCGACCGCGACCTCGTCTATCGGCCGCTGCTCAGCGACGAGTTCGGCCTCGTCTGCCGCCGCGACGATGCACTGGCCACCCGGGACGTGGTGTCGTGGAAGATCTTCGCCGACCGCCCGTTCATCGCGATGTCGAGCGGGTCGAGCGTGCGGGCGATCACCGATGCGGCCTTTCTCCAGTGCGGGATGGCGATCTCGCCGCTGTTCGAGTGCGGGTTCCTGGCGACCGCCCGCGCCCTGGTGGACGCCGGTCTGGGCATCACGGCGCTGCCGGGGCTGACCGTGCCGCTGATGGCGGAGACGGGTCTGGTCTGGCGCCCGCTGGTCGACCCGACGCTGAAACGGTCGCTCGGCGTGGTTCACCGGGCGGGGGCGACGCTGGCGCCGGCGACCCAGGCCTTCATCGCCCATCTGCGCAGCGAAGTGCGTCGTCGCGAGCGCGAGACCATCGTCGGCGGCGCGATCCGTGCGACCGACGACGGCGAGGCCGGTCGCGGCTGAACCCGGCGCGGACCGGGCGACGATCCCGCGTCCGTCGCCGAGCGTTCCGGTCGGGGTCGGGCCTTGCCGATCGCGTCGCTCGTCGCCACCTTCGGACGGATCGCGAGGGGCGCGGTCGACGCCCACCCGTCGGGAACCGGTGGCGGCGCCGGTTCTCGCCCCGGCCCGACGTCGTGGGAACGACGGACTTCACCTCCGGCCCCTTCAGGAGCCCGACGATACGCCGATGACCACCGTTCAGATCCTCGATCTCCTCTCGGTCGCGTGTGCGCTCGCCTCCTCGTGGTTCTGGTACGTCGCCAGCCGCAGTCGCGTCCGGCGGGTCAGCCGGCGCGAGGAGCCCGACGCGGCCGACCTCAACCGGCTGGTCACCGCGCTCAACCGGACTCAGATCCTCAATGCGCGCGCCGCGATGATGACGGCGGCCGCGGCCTTCCTGGTGGCGCTCCGCTTCGGCGTCGACGTCCTGCCCGGACACTGACGCCGCCGCGTCGCCGGACGGCTCCGCCCGACGTTCCGCCATGCCGGCGGAGCGATGCGGCGGGATCCGGTTCGCGGTATCGTGCCGGGTCGGTCGGTGTCGTCCGACCTCCGAGGAGACGGACCCATGGTTCTGCTGGAATTCGCGATGTACCCCGTCGGCAAGGGCGAGAGCCTCAGCGCCCACGTGGCGCGGTCCCTCGACATCATCGACCGAAGCGGTCTCGCCTATAGGCTGACGCCGATGGGCACCATCCTCGAAGGCGAGTGGGCCGAGGTGATGGCGGTGGTCACGCAGTGCTTCGAAGCGATGCGGGCCGATTGTCCGCGTGTCGAAGTGGCGCTGAAGGTCGACTACCGCGAAGGCGGAAACAGCCGCCTCGAGTCGAAGATCGCCGCGGTCGAAGAGCGGCTCGGGCGGAAGCTGAGCACCGTCTGATACCGAACCGACGAGGTTTCGACCCGTTCGAAGCCTCGCCGGTGGAGGTGAGGCCGAACGGGCGTCGGCCGGTCGGGCCATAACCTCGCGAAATGCCGACGAGTCGGGATTTCGTGAGACGGGGTCGAGGCCGGCGCGCGATCCTCGGCGGCGCCGGTTCGCGGCGGGTGTCGCGGTCCGATCGGGAGAAATCGATCCGGCCGGGCGACGGTCGCCGCCCGGTGTCCGTGCCGTGTCGGCGTCTCGATCGGCCTCCTCCGGTCAGAGGACGAAGTCCCAGGCGGTGAGCAGGGTGGCCGTCGTCACCATGACCGAGAAATCCGCCTTGCCGTCGCCGTTGACGTCGCCCTGGACGATGTAGCCGCCGGTCGCCGAAGTCAGCGTCAGCTCTCCGGCGTGGCCGTCGAAGACGTCGGTGAGCACGAAGGCGTCGTCGGCGCCGCCGGCGATCGCGTCGATTCCGGCGAGATCGATCCTGTCGCCGTCGGCGTGGCTGAAGTCGAGGATCTTGTCGCGGGTCGACTTCTCGATGCCGCTGTCGGCGAGAGCGGCGAAGACGAAGGTGTCGGCACCGGCGCCGCCGGTCATCTGGTCGTAGCCGAGACCGCCGACCAGGACGTCGTCGCCCTTGCCGCCGATGAGGACGTCCTTGCCGGCCCCGCCGAGCAGGGTGTCGTTGCCGGAGCCGCCGTTGATCGTGTCGTCGCCGGCGCCGCCGTCGATCAGGTTGTCGAACATGTCGCCGGTGAACCGGTCGGCATAGGCCGAGCCGGTCAGGTTCTCGATCTCGATCAGCGTGTCGATTCCGGCTCCACCGGTGTCCTGAGCGCCGACCAGATTCATGTCGACGGTCACCGCCGCGGTGGCGGTCGCGTAGCCGGCGGTGTCGATGCCGCTGCCGCCGTTCAACAGGTCGTCGCCGGCTCCGCCGACGAGCAGGTCGTCGCCGAGACCGCCGATCAGGGAATCGTTGCCGTCGCCGCCGTAGATCGTGTCGTTGCCCTTGCCGCCGTCCAGGGTGTCGTTGCCGGCACCGCCGTCGAGCAGGTCGGCGGCGGTGCCGAAGCCGCCGTTGATGGCGTCGTCGCCGTCGCCGCCGTAGAGCGCATCGGCGCCGTCGCCGCCGTCGATCTGGTCGTTGCCGGCGCCGCCGGAGATCAGGTTGGCGTTCGCGTCGCCCTTCAGCACGTCGTCGAAGGCCGAGCCGGTCAGGTTTTCGATGCCGACCAGCTTGTCGAGGCCGGCGCCGACGGTGTTCTGGGCGAGGGTCAGCGACAGGTCGACGGTGACCGCCGCGCCGATGTCGGCGTAGCTGGCGGTGTCGATGCCGGTGCCGCCGTCGAGCGTGTCGTCGCCGTTGCCGCCATAGAGCACGTCGTCGCCGGCACCGCCGTAGAGCGTGTCCTTCATCTCGCCGCCGTAGAGGACGTCGTTGCCGTCGTCGCCGTAGAGCGTGTCGCGGCCGTCACCGCCGTAGATCGTGTCGGCCCCGCCGCCGCCGTGGATCAGGTCGTAGCCGGCGCCGCCGTCGATGACGTTGGCATTGGCGTCGCCGGTCAGGGTGTCGGCATAGATCGAGCCGGTCAGGTTCTCGATGCCGATCAGCTTGTCGAGGCCGGCGCCGAGGGTGTCCTGGACGGCCAGATTGGAGAGATCGACGGTCACCGCGGCGGTGGAGTCGACGTAGCTGGCGGTGTCGATGCCGGTGCCGCCGTCGATCGTGTCGTCGCCGAGGCCACCGATCAGCACGTCGTTGCCGAGGCCGCCGATCAGCTTGTCGGCGCCGGCGCCGCCGTTGAGCAGGTCGTCGCCCTTGCCGCCGTCGAGGGTGTTGGCGTTCGCATCGCCGGTGAGCGTGTCGGCGAAGGCCGAGCCGGTGAGGTTCTCGATCGAGACGAGCGTGTCGGTGCCGCCGCCGCCGGTGTCCTGAGCGACGAGGATCGAGAGGTTGACCTTCACCGCGGTGAGCGTGTCGGAATAGTTGGCGGTGTCGATGCCGTCGCCGCCGTCGAGGAGATCGCGGCCTGCGCCGCCCCACAGCACGTCGTTGCCGAGGTTGCCGTAGAGCAGGTCGTCGCCGAGGCCGCCGCGCAGGGTGTCGTTGCCCTTGCCGGCGTCGATCGTGTTGGCCTCGTCGTTGCCGGAGAGCACGTCGTTGTTGGTGGTGCCGATCAGGTTCTCGATCGAGACCAGAGTGTCGAAGCCGGCCGGGCCGGTGTTCTGGGCGGTGGTGATCGACAGGTCGACGGTGACGCCGCGGCCGGTGATGTCGGCGTAGGACGCGGTGTCGATGCCGAGACCGCCGTTCAGCAGATCGTCGCCGAGGCCGCCGGAGAGCACGTCGTCGCCCTTGCCGCCGTCGAGCGCATCGTTGCCGGCGCCCCCGGAGAGGATGTCGGCATAGGCGCCGAAACCGCCGGAGATCGTGTCGTCGCCGTCGCCGCCGGAGATCGTGTCGATGCCGGCGCCGCCGTCGATCACGTCGTTGCCGGCACCGCCGTCGATGCGGTTGTCGCCGGCATCGCCGGTGAGCAGATCGGCGTAGCCGCTGCCGACGAGGTTCTCGATGCCGGACAGGGTGTCGCTGCCGGCGCCGCCGGTCGCCTGAGCGGTGAACAGGTTCAGATCGACGGTGACGCCGGAGCCGGCGGTCGCATAGCTCGCGGTGTCGATCCCGGCGCCGCCGATCAGCACGTCGTCGCCGGTGCCGCCGATCAGGACGTCGTCGCCCTTGCCGCCGTCGAGGACGTCGTCGCCGGCGCCGCCGTCGAGCGTATCGGCGAAGACACCGGTCCCGCCGAACAGGTGGTCGTTGCCGTCGCCGCCGAAGAGCGTGTCGGTTCCCTCGCCGCCGTCGATGGTGTCGTCGCCGGCGCCGCCGTCGATCACGTTCGATCCGCCGGTGCCGGTCAGGGTGTCGCCGTAGGCGCTGCCGACGAGGTTCTCCAGGTTGGCGAGGAGATCGATGCCGGCACCGCCGGTGTCCTGCGCCGAAACGATCGCCAGCGAGACGGTGACGGCGGCGGTCGCGTCGACGTAGGACGCGGTGTCGCTGCCGAGGCCGCCGTCGAGGACGTCGTCGCCGGCTCCGCCCGCGAGCACGTCGTTGCCGATGCCGCCGTTGAGGGTGTCGTTGCCGTCGCCGCCGTAGAGCGTGTCGTTGCCGACGCCGCCGATCAGCACGTCGTTGCCGCCGAGACCATAGATGGTGTCGTTGCCGTTGCCGCCGTCGATCTGGTTGGCGAGGTCGTTGCCCTTCAACAGGTCGTCGAAGGCGGAGCCGATCAGGTTCTCGACGCCGACGATCGTGTCGACGCCGGCCCCGCCGGTCGCCTGGGCGGTGGTCAGGGCGAGATCCAGCGTGACCGCCGCGGTGGCCTTGGCATAGGTCGCGGTGTCGATGCCGGCACCGCCGTCGATCGTGTCGTCACCGGCGCCGCCGTCGATGACGTCGTTGCCGGCGCCGCCGAACAGAACGTCGTTTCCTTCGAGACCGACGATCGTGTCCGCGGAGGCGGTTCCGTTGAGGACGTCGTCCCAGGTGGTGCCGGTGAGATTCATGCGGCGGTCCTTCGCAATCGCGTCGTATCGAAATCGAGGAGCCGTGGGTCGTAACGGCGACCTTCCCTCGCGAAAATCGATAATGAACGATTAACCGCATCCGCACAATGCCGTATGTCGAATCTTGGTTACGACGTTCGCAGTGCAGCAAGACGTAGTTCGCCGAGCATTCGACGGTCTTCGGCGGCGCTCGACGGGATCGGTCGAGTCGAGCGGGGAATGGGGCGGCGTGGTCGTCGCGGCGGCGGATGTAGAAGAGGGGGACGTCCGAGACGAACGGCGTGTGTCGGTCGCGCGTCTACTGTGCGATCACGCCCGGCGGACGGGGCGGTCGAGGGGGCGCCGAGACGGTCGCCGCGGACGGCGTGCGGTGGTGGAGGGCCGGCCGGCGGATCAGCGCATGGTGAACACCGGCACGTCCATCGTGGCGAGGACGTCGCGGGTCACGCCGCCGAGGATCGCCTCCCACATCGGGCCGTGCCGGAAGGCGCCGATCACCAGACCGTCGCCGCCGAGCCGGCGGACCTCGGCGAGGAGTTGCCCGCCGACCGAGCGGCCGTCGCGGGCCTTCGTCTCGATGTCGCAGGCGATGCCGAGCCGGTCGAAGAGACGGGCGGCACTCGCGGCGTAGGGCGGGGTTCCGGGCTTCGAGATGCAGACCACCGTCACCTTCTCCGCCCGTTTCAGCCACGGCGCGGCGGCGGTCACCGCGCGCTCGGCCTGATCGGTCGGCTTCCAGCCGACCACCAGATGCCGGCCGAAGGTCCGTTCGACGGGGCTCGGGTCCGGTGGTGCCAACAGGACGGGGCGCCGGGTATGGAACAGAGCGGTGAACAGCGCGTCCCGTCCGTCGAGATGGATCGGGCGGCCGATCACCAGGAGATCGGCCTGTTCGGCCTCGGCGATCACCGCGAGATCGACCTCGCGGGGGTGGACGCGCCAGGTGACGGGCGGCTGCGGATCGCCGGCGAGCCAGTCGTCGAAGGCGGCCCGGGTCCGGGCGAGACGGCTGGCGGCGCTGCCCTCCCAACTCTCTCGCAGGAGCTGGATGCCGAGTTCCTCGGCCGAGACGATGGTGTGTTCCGGGTCGAAGCCGACATGGACGGCGTCGATCTTCGCCTTCGGCACGCCGGCGACGACCGCCCGGGCACACTGGAGACAGGAGGCGACGGTCTCGGCCTCCGGCAGCAGCGCGAGGACCCGCAGGGGCGCGGCGCCGGGCTCTCCGGAGACGTCCGGGGCCTCCGGATGCCGTTCGCGTCGGATGAAGAAGGCGCTGCCGAAATCGAGCACGGGCGTTCCTCCCACGTCGGGAAGCTACACCTTTTTCGGCTCGGATGCCGGACCGTCCGGCCTAGACTTGCGTCGAGGCCACCCGCCGTCGTGCGGCGCGGCGAGCGGATCCACGGCGAATCGGGGAAGGAATGGTGGGCGCGACAGGGATCGAACCTGTGACCCCTTCGGTGTGAACGAAGTGCTCTCCCGCTGAGCTACGCGCCCCCGATGCGGAACGGCGCGATATAAGGGGCTGCCGCCGGCCGAGTCAAGCCGGCCGGCGGAACCGTCCCGGGCATTCGCACCGGGGGCGATCGCCCGGGCGCCGATCAGCGCGGTTCGACGACCACCAGCGTCCAGAAGATCCCGTATTTCGAACGCGGTGCCGGTGCGGTGGCGAGCCCGACCCGGGTCGCCCGCGGGGCCAGCATGGTGGCGTCGTGGACCTTCGATTCGCGCCAGCCCGAGAAGGCTTCGGCGAAGGTTCGGTAGCCGGCCGAGAAGTTGGCGAGGAAGCTGGCGTAGCCGATCCCCGCGGCGCCGAGAGCGGAGTCGAGGCGGGCGTCGGCGACCGAATGGACGCGGTCGGCGGCCGCCATCGCGTCCGACTGGCGCTGCGCCACCGCCGCCAGGGTCGGATCCCAGACCAGCGGCGCGAGGCCGCGGTTCGCCCGGTAGTGGTTGATCATCGACAGCGACGAGGCGGGATCGACCGATTCGCCGGTCAGGTCGAGACGCCGGTAGAACGGCGGCGTCGGTTCGGTCGGAGCGGGCGAACGGGAACAGGCGGACAGGAGGGTCGCGAGCGCGACCGCGGCGAGGACCGCGATCCGCCCGGCGGAGGAAGAGGACATCGGGACTCCGGAAGGTTCGAGGGACGACCGCGCGCCGTCAGGCGTCGGTCTCGGGAAGGCCGGTTCCGCCGCCTCGGGCGGCGGGACGGGCGAAGCGGGCGAGCAGGCCGTCGAGGTCCTCGAGCTGGCGGATCGAGATGTCGCGCTGGGCGAAGGGGATGTCGATGCCGAGTGCCCTCAGCCGCTCGACGATGGCGAAGCGCAGATCGCTCTCCACGCCGAACGAGTCGTTGACGTTGCCGACCGTGCAGATCAGCCGGAATTCGAGGGCGTTCTCGCCGAAGCCGACGAAGAACACGCCCGGGGCAGGGAAGGTGCGCACCTTCGCGTGTTCGCGCGCGACGTCGAGCAGGGCCTCGCGGACCCGGTGCGGATCGGCATCGTAGGCGACGCCGACGTTGACGATCGCCCGTCCGGTCAGATCGCGGTGCATCCAGTTCTTCACGTTGCCGGAGACCAGCGACGAGTTCGGCACGATCAGGCTGGCCCGGTCGAAGGTCTCGATCTCGGTCGAGCGGACGTTGATCTTGCGGACGAAGCCCTTCTCGGAGCCGACCTCGACGAGGTCGCCGGCCTTGATCGGCCGCTCGGCGAGCAGGATCAGGCCGGAGACGAAGTTGTTGACGATCGACTGGAGGCCGAAGCCGACGCCGACCGCCAGGGCGGAGGCGACGATCGCCAGATTCTGCAGGTCGAGGCCGATCACCGAGAAGGCGAGCATCACCGACACGACCATGCCGACGTAGCCGAACCCGGTGCGGATCGAGTTCTTCAGGCCGACGTCGAGGCGGGTCCGCGGCAGGAACTTCTGATCGAGCCACCCCTGGATGCCGCGGGTCAGCGCGATGCCGGCCGCCAGGAAGACGATGCCCGACAGGATCGCCGACAGCGAGAAGGTGAAGCCGCCGATCTTGAAGCCGAAGAAGGCGAGCTTGGCGTCGGCGACCAGATCCTGCGAATCGAGGCCGATCGGGGTGAGCGCGGCGAGCACGCCGACGACGATCAACACCAGCCGGGCGCTGCCGGAGAGGATGACGCCGATCTGCTCGACCGTCTCCCGCGAGAAGCCCATCGAGCGCACCAGCATGGTGCCGACCCGGGTCTTCACGTCGAAGGTGCCGACGATCGCCTCGTCGGCGAGCAGCAGCAGGATCGACAGCAGGCCGAGCACCACCGCGGTGCGGACGAACTGCTGGGAGACGAAGGCGGCCAGCGCGACGTGGCCGGAGGCCAGCGCGACCATCGCGACGATCGCGGCGAGCCAGCCGACCGGAATGATCCAGCGCCACAGCGAACTGCGGTTGGCGGCCGGGTCGGCCTCGCCCTCCGCCGCCGGCTCGGTCTCCTCTTCGCCGGCCAGCGACCGGGCGACGGTGCGCAGCATCAGCATCGCCAACACCGCGTCGATCGCCGTGAACAGGCCGGTCATGGCGATCACTTCGGAGACCGGCGCGGCGAGCACGTCGAACAGGCGGGTCACCGTGATGCCGACGCCATGGGCGATCGCCAGGATCGTCGTCAGATGCTGGAGGCGGTGGGCCGCCTGATCGGAGACCGTGGCGAGGCGCCACTGCGGCTTGCCCGGCGCCAGGATGGCGAGGCCGAGACCGGCGATCGCCATCGTCGCGCCGATCCCCTGGACCAGCGCCTCGAGGAAGCGGTCGATGCGCGGCGGGTTGAGATCGAAGGTGGTCAGCGCCTGGGTGACCGCCCACAGGCCGAAGATCGGCACGATCATGTTGAAGGCGACGATGCCGGTGGCCACCGCCGCCCGCCGCAGCACCGGCGGTGCCTCGACTTCGGGATCGCGGGTGACCAGCCGGCCGAGCCGGCGCCGGATCACCACCAACAGCGCGCCGATCGTCAACAGCGCCGAGCCGACGGCGATCGCCGTCTCGCCGCCGCGCTGGCCGAGCAGTCCGAACCAGTCGCCGAGCAGATAGCGGAACGACGAGAGAGTGGTCGGAACGGCGGTGAGCGCCTCCATCCACAGGGCGGGCTCGATCAGCGACCGGGAACGATCGAAGAGTTGGCTGGTGAAGCGGTTGCGGCGGGTGTCGCCGATCGACTTGACGATCTCGTCGCTCCGCAGCAGCAGCACCTGAGCCTGTTTGACCCGGGCCTGGATGGTCGCGGCGAGCTTCTGCTGTTCTTCTCGTTCGGCCTTCAGGGCGTCCGCCTCGACCGGCGGCGGCTCGTCGTCCTTGGCCTGAGGGGCCGGACCGAGCTGCTTCAGGCGGGTCTCGATCGCCTGGAGGCGCGGCGTCTCGGCCGCCTCGATCGCTTCCGCCGCCTGGCGGATCTCGTCGACCCGGGCGCGCAGGTCGGTCAGACCACGATCGGTCTGGCCCTGGCGCAGCACTCCGGCGCCGATCTGCTCGAGTTCGGCCTTCAACGAATCGAGCTTCTGCTGCACTTCGTCGGGCCTGGCCCTGACCGCCGGTGCCGGCGGCTGGGCCGGTGCGGCGGCGGGGGCCTCGCGAGCCGGCGCCGCCGGCTGGGACGAGGCGGCGAGCGCCGAGAGGGGGGCGAAGAGCAGCGCCAGCGCCAGAGCGAGGCGCGGCAGCGTCGACAGGGTCGGGGCGAGGGTGCGTTTCAAAGGAGCGACCGTCCGATCTCGTATGGGTGCGACATCAGAATCGCACGAAGCGCCTCTTTCGGCCAATGCCCGGCGAATGAGGCGAAAGGGCAGCGATCGCGGGAGAACCGCGTCGGTGCCACGCGAAAAAGGCGATTGAACCGGACTGCCGGCTTCCCTACTTTCCGCGCCATGTCGCAGACGGACACACCCACGCCCAATTCACCCGTGCCGCAACCGCGGTGCGACTGGCGTGCGGGCGTGCGAATCGTCTGGGGGGCGATCTACTGGGGATTGCTGCGCAACGAATCGTTCGCGCACGCCTCCAACATCGCCTTCGCGATCCTGTTCTCGCTGTTCCCGTTCATGATCCTGGTGACCGGCCTCGCCAGCTTCTGGGGCGGTTCGGAGCTCGCCGAAGCGGCGAGCCAGGGCACCGGCGGGATCTTCGCGGTGCTGCCCGAAGAGGTGGCCAAGATCCTCAAGCCGGAGGTGTCGGCGGTGCTGTCGGCCTCGCAGGGGCGGGTGCTGACGGTCGGCGCCCTGCTCCTGGTGGTGATCGTCACCGGTCTGGTGGAGAGCCTCCGGATGGGGCTCAACTACGCCTACCGCTCCTACGACGCCCGCCACTTCCTGATCCGCCGCCTGGAAGGCACCTTCTTCATGCTGATCGGCGGGATCGTGATCCTCGGGCTCGGCTTCCTGGTGGTGGTGCTGCCGGTGGTGTGGGGCTTCGTGCTGCCGCGGGCTCCGGAGATCGAACCCTACTGGTCGTACTTCAACCGGCTGCCGCTGGTGTTCTTCACCCTCGGCGTGCTGTTCTTCCTGATCGCGGCACATCTCTGGCTGCCGGCCCGGCGCCAGACGCTGGTCGGCGTGCTGCCGGGCATCTGCACGACGCTCGGTCTGTGGTTCGTCGCCGGACTGGTGTTCTCCTGGTACCTGTCGCATTTCTCCGGCTACGCCAAGACCTATGCCGGCCTCGGCGGGGCGATCGCCTCGATGCTGTTCTTCTACATCGTCGGGCTGATCTTCCTGCTCGGCGCCGAACTCAACCACGCGATCGAGGTCTGGCGGGGCGGCGGCGATCCGGCGGCGGGGGAAGCCTGACCCGGCTCACCCCCCGAGCTTCCGCCCGAGCTTCCAGAACGCCACCTTGACCCATTCCACCACCTCGCGCAGGCGGTTGTGGATCTCGCGGGCGGCGACGCCCCTGAGCGGCGCGTCGCGGAACGGGGTCATCGCCCGGTAGCGCAGGAACACGTCCTTGGCGGCGTGGCCGCAGTCGATGTCGGTCGGCTTGCGGCGGCCGACGTAGTGGATCACGTGGGCGCCGGCGAACACCTCCGGCACGCCGCCGCGCTTGGTGCGGGCGGAGGACGCGTGGGCGTTGTAGCTCGGATCGAGCCGGCGCCAGCCGCCGCTCTCGGCGCAGGCGATGTTGAGCGCGTCCTGATCGACCCGCACCAGCTTCTCCGGGATCGCCCGGGCGATGCCGATCACCCGTTTCGACCAGCCCTCGTCGCGCCAACGGGCGTGATCGAAGACGAGAACCCCGGAGTTGAAGTAGGGCGTGTCGAGCGGCAGCCCGAGGCGCTCGTTCCACGAGGCGTGCTTCTGCTTGGCGAAGTCCTCGACCGCCGCCAGGACGCGGCCCTGCATGTCGAGATCGGCGATCTCGTCGAGCCGGCGGTCGACCACCGTGTCGCAGTCGAGATAGAGGATCTTCTCCTCGCCGCCCGGCATGACGTCGGGGGCGATGGTGCGCAGCCACATCGAGATGCTCGGCCGGACGGGAATCGGGATCGCCCGGATCTCCGGCGGGATGGTCTCGTAGCGGTGGATGCGGACGCGGGCGGGATCGAGCGAGAGCATGATCGCGTCGCTCGCCGGCTTCGTCCGGTAGCAGAAGACGTGGACCTCGGAGATGTCGTCGCCGCTGTTGGCCAGCGCCGAGGCGATCATCACCGTGGTCATCTCGACGTAGTTCTCGTCGGTGGCGCAGCAGAGCTTGAACTTCATCGGTGTCCTCGCGGGGGGCCCCGACCCCGCCGGGACCGGAGGCGAGCGGACCCTAGTCCGCCCGCCGCGCCGGAGCAACCGTCGCCGACGACGGCGGGTGTCGCATCCCGCCGCCGTCGTTCCGCGCCGTTCAGCCCGCCGGGACGGCCTCGCGGCCGTGGGCGAGGACGTCCTCGAGCGTCTTCAGGCCGGTGGTCGGCGCCGACACCAGCACCGCCATGTTGCCGGGCTGATGCTGGTTCTTCCACATCTTGGTGTGGGCGAGCGGCACCTCGGCCCACGGGAACACCTCGGACATGCAGGGTTCGACCCGCCGCTCGAGCACGAAGCGGTTGGCGGCGGCCGCCTGCTTCAGATGGGCGAAGTGCGAGCCCTGGATCCGCTTCTGGTGCATCCAGACGTAGCGGGCGTCGAAGGTGATGTTGAAGCCGGTGGTGCCGGCGCAGAAGACGATCATGCCGCCGCGCTTGGCGACGAAGGTGGAGATCGGGAAGGTGGTCTCGCCGGGGTGCTCGAACACCATGTCGACGTTCTTGCCCTTGCCGGTGATGTCCCAGATCGCCTTGCCGAAG
>CALFRR010000201.1 GCA_937919435.1 uncultured Alphaproteobacteria bacterium
GGTGCCGGGGGCGCGGCCGGAGCCCCCGCGGGAGCCGCCTGACGGGTCCGGCATTCGGCCAGGAACTTCTGCCAGGTGTCGCCCGGCTTCACCTTGCCGGCGGCCTTGGCGGCCTGCCACTCCTCGCCGCACGCCTTCATCACCGCCGGCTGCGCCTGGGCGAAGGCCGCCCCCGAAAGAAACGCGACGGCGAAGATCAAAGGACCGATTCCAAAGGACCGACTGATCATTGCGGCCTCCCTGAGGCAATTGTCACGTGGACGGAGATCATCCGCGGGCGACTCTTCTCCCGCTCCCGAGCGCGGGTTCCGCGGCGTCGAGTGTTCGCGCGAATCGCTCGAAACTTCAACCGATTCCGATGCCTTTCCGACGATGGGGAAGCTCGTCCGTTCGACCGATGCGCGGTACGTGGAAAAGGCGCCGGCCGGCACCTCACTCTGCGGAAGGATCGACGTCGCGCACGACCGCCCGATGTCGGGACGGTCGGAACGGGCTTTCTTCACCATGTGACGAAGCGTCATGTCCGCCGTCGTTCGGTTCTTCCGAAAAATTCACTCGAAAGCGCTTCGATCGGCGCGCGAGGCCCGGCGGCACGACCCGAACGGGTCCGCCGACGGTAACCGCGTCCCTGAGCCCGAAGGCATCGGACGCGCGAAGAAGGCATCGGAGCGGGGAATGATCGGCGACCACCACCATCTCGGAGAGGACCCTCGCGGCTCGGAGCGCCGTACCGAGAAGCGGTTCACTCGTCTCGAAGCGATCCGGGTGGTCCAGATCAAGCCGCCGCGCAACTACGACTGCGTGCTGCGCGACATCTCCGAACACGGCTGCCGGTTGGTCGGGGTGGGCATCGAGGGAATCCGTGGTCCCTTCCAGATGACCACCGGAGGCACGCACACCCGGCTCTGCGACGTCGCCTGGCGGGGACGGAAGACGATCGGCGTCCGCTTCCTTCCCCCGGAGACGTCCGGCGACGATGCCTGAGGTCGTCCGATCGGGCCCGCTCGGCCCGACCGGACATCGTCGGTGTTCGCCTCACGGCACCTTGAAGAAGTCGCGCCCCCGGGCCACTTCGCCCGAGGCGACGTCGGTGATCCGGAAGGAGATGTCGGTCGCCGCCGTCGGACGGACGTCGGACGGCACCACCACCACGATCCGCACTTCGCGGGTCCGATCGGCACCGACCGCGACCACCGGATTGCCCTCGCGCTTCTCGGTGATGCCGATCGCTT
Source organism: uncultured Alphaproteobacteria bacterium (assembly GCA_937919435.1). Taxonomy (GTDB): domain Bacteria; phylum Pseudomonadota; class Alphaproteobacteria; order Rhizobiales; family Ancalomicrobiaceae; genus Siculibacillus. The sequence goes on from CALFRR010000201.1 coordinate 1,233, forward strand.
CGATCCGGGTCGAGGCGGGCAGCCCCTCCACCGCCACTTCGAAGCTGCGCGGCCGCCCCGCCCGATTGAGCAGGCGCACGGTGTAGCCGTTGCGGACCGAGCCGTCGGAATTGACGACATAGAGCGGATTGCGGTCGTGCAGCACGTTCACGCCCTCGAATCCGCGTTGGATGAAGGTGTAGCCCATCACCGACAGCACGATCGCGATCAGCCCGGCATAGAGCGCGGTGCGCGGCCGGACGAACTTGTGGATGTCGGGCAGATTCTCCGCCCGGCGGTCCTGGTTGATCGGCGTGTCGTAGGCGATCAGCCGGGTGGTGCGGCCGATCTTCTGCATGACGCCGGCGCAGGCGTCGATGCACAGGCCGCACTGGATGCAGGAGAGCTGCGAGCCGAGACGGATGTCTGTTCCGGTCGGGCAGACCGCGACGCACTTGTAGCAGTCGATGCAGCCGCCGGCGGCCTCGCCCGCTTCGTGGCGGCGTTTGGCTTCCTTGACCGAGGCACGCGGCTCGCCGAGGTCCGGCCGATAGGAGACGTTGAGCGCCCATTCGTCGGTCAGCGCCGCCTGGATGCGCGGCCACGGGCAGGCGTAGATGCACATCTGCTCGCGCATGTAGCCGGCGAAGGCGTAGGTCGTGCCGGTCAGGATGGCGATCCACAGATAGGCGACGAACGGCGCCGTGCCGGTGAAGATCTGCCGCAACAGGGTCGGCGCATCGGCGAAATAGAGCACCCAGGCGCCGCCGGTGCCGACCCCGATCAGCAGCCACGCGGCCCATTTGGCCAGCTTCTTGCCCGCCTTGGCGGCGCTGAACGGCCCCTCGTCGAGTTCGATCCGGTCACGCCGATCGCCTTCGATCAGGCGCTCCACAGCCAGGAACAGATCGGTCCACACCGTCTGCGGGCACAGGTAGCCGCACCAGACGCGGCCGGCGAGCGCGGTCATCAGGAACAGCGAGAAGGCGGCGACGATCAGCAGGCCGGTGAAATAGTAGACTTCCTGCGGCCAGATCTCGATGAAGAAGAAATAGAAGCGCCGGCCCGGAATGTCGAGCAGCACCGCCTGGTCCGGCAATCCTTCGCCGCGATGCCAGCGCACGAACGGCAGCAGGAAGTAGATGCCGAGCCAGAGCGCCAGAACGGTCCACTTGATGTTGCGGAACTTTCCCTCGACGGCGGCGGGGTAGACCTTCACGTGCTCAGCGTAGAGGTCTTCCTCGAAGGCGTTCTTCGGAGGCGCCTTCTTCGCAGTGATTCCGAACTTCGCCATCTCACTCGACTCCGCTCGATCGCCGACCGCAGCCGCGCCGAAACCGACGCAACCCCCGCATCGAAGCAGAGGCGACCCTATGCTTCATTCCTAATATAGCTTTCCGTCCACGATTTGCGATGGATCAAATCTCGGCACTTTCCCGCACGGACTTTGGTCGAAATTCCATCCTCCGACGACCGAGCTTCCGCAAGTTTGGTCCGAACCGTTCACGGCGACAGCCGGCTCCGCTCGGGAAGCACCTGTCGGCCCCACCGATGCGGCGACGGCAGGTCGCGTCGCCCGGAACCGCCGTCCTCCGAAACCGCGGCCGCCGACCCTCGCCCGCGGCAGGGCGCACCCGAAGCCGTGTGCGATTGCATCGCATTCGCTCCATTCGTGACGCGACTTGAACTCCGCTCCGGCTCGTTTAGAGTGATTCGCATCTGAGCCTGCGGACGAGGAGAACCGCCATGAAGGGTGATGCGAAGGTCATCGAGTATCTCAACCGTGGCCTGAAGAGCGAGCTCACCGCCATCAATCAGTACTGGCTGCACTATCGGATCCTCGACAATTGGGGTCTGAAGGCGATGGCCAAGATCTGGCGCAAGGAATCGATCGAGGAGATGGAACACGCCGACCATTTCGTCGAGCGGATCCTGTTCCTGGAGGGCTTCCCGAACATGCAGACGCTCGAGCCGCTGCGTATCGGCGAGACCGTCAAGGAAGTGCTCGAAGCCGACCTCGCCGCCGAGATCGGTGCGCGTGCCCTCTATCAGGAGGCCGCCGCCTATTGCGAGAGCGTCAAGGACTACCCGTCGCGCGATCTGTTCGCCAAGACGATGAGCGACGAAGAGCACCACATCGACTACATCGAGACCCAGCTCGATCTGATCGGTCGTATCGGGCTCGAACTCTATACCCAGACGATGATCGGCGAGATCGAGGACTGATCCTCGTCGTGCGGCCGGCCGGGCGATCCCGGGCGGCCGCTCCGCCGCCTCCCGCACCGGATCACCGCTTGCGGATCACTCCGCGGCGGCCCTCAACGGAACGCCGATCTCGGACGGCTCTTCCTCGGCGATCACCACGGGATGGGCCGCTTCGGTCGGACAACAGCCGCCGTTGCACAACCGCCCCCGTCCCGACCGCACGACCTCGGCGCCCGCGCCCCGGATCATCCCGCGGATCGAAGCCGCACAGCGCCCACAGTCCGGTTCGGCTCCCAGCCGCCGGAAGACTTCCGCGACACGCCCGGCCCCTTCCGGCCCGTGCGTGGCTTCACGGATCTGGGCTTCGCTGAGGACGTTGCAGGAACAGACGATCATCCGTTCGACCCGATCTTCGTGCGACGAGCGCGGAGAGTTGGCACCGCACACCGACCCCGCTTCGACCAATATCGGCAACTGCGACCGAATTGCAAGTTTGTAACCATCCCATCGGGGAGATCGCGTTCCCCAACGGAACCGCGCTCGCCGTTCGCGCCGTCACCGCGCTCTCTCGGCAGGGGTGATCCGTCGCGAGCGACGGCGCGGGATCGGGAAAGGACGAGGGGAGATCGGCCGTGGCGTCGTCTCTCGGAGCCGAAGGCGGGTCCGGCACGCCGACCGAGAATGCGGAATCGACGGCACCGCTCCCGTCTCGGACACCCCGGCGATGTCGGGCGCGCGGCCCGAAACCGAGCGCGGAAGCTTGACAACCACCTGACGCCGTGCCCATTTGCCGCCACTTTCGACCCCTCGCCGGGGCCGATCGCGTGCGTCGATTCCATCGCCGACCCCGGTCGGCGGGATACGCGGCGTCTCATCCCATCAGACGCGACGAGACCTCTGATCATGCATCGCTATCGCTCCCACACCTGCGGACAACTGACGGCGGCCGAAGCCGGCACCACGGCACGGATCTCCGGCTGGGTGCATCGTGTCCGCGACCACGGCGGGCTGCTCTTCATCGACCTGCGCGACCACTACGGCATGACCCAGGTGGTGGCGGACCCCGACAGCGCGGCCTTCGCCACTGCCGAGAAGGTCCGCGGCGAGTGGGTGATCCGGGTCGACGGCGAGGTCAAGAAGCGGACTCCCGAGACGATCAACCCGAACCTGCCGACCGGCGAGGTCGAGGTCTTCGCCCGCGAGATCGAGGTCCTGTCGACCGCCAAGGAACTGCCGCTGCCGGTGTTCGGCGAGCCGGACTATCCGGAGGACACGCGCCTCAAGTACCGCTTCCTCGATCTGCGCCGCGAGACGCTGCACAAGAACATCGTCACCCGCACCAAGATCATCCGCTCGATGCGCAACCGCATGGAGGAGATCGGCTTCACCGAATATTCGACGCCGATCCTGACCGCCTCCTCGCCGGAGGGCGCGCGCGACTTCCTGGTGCCCAGCCGCATCCATCCCGGCAAGTTCTTCGCCCTGCCGCAGGCCCCGCAGCAGTACAAGCAGCTGCTGATGGTCGCCGGCTTCGACCGCTATTTCCAGATCGCGCCGTGCTTCCGCGACGAGGATCCGCGCGCCGACCGCCTGCCCGGCGAGTTCTACCAGCTCGACCTGGAGATGAGCTTCGTCACCCAGGAGGACGTCTTCGAGACGATGGAGCCGGTGATGCGCTCGATCTTCTCGGAGTTCGGCGGCGGCAAGCCGGTGACCGCGAAGTTCCCGCGGATCGCCTACGACGACTCGATGCGCCGGTACGGCACCGACAAGCCGGATCTCCGCAACCCGATCGAGATGCAGGCGGTGACCGAGCATTTCGCCGGCTCCGGCTTCAAGGTCTTCGCCGGAATGATCGCGAACGATCCCAAGGTCGAGATCTGGGCGATCCCCGCCAAGACCGGCGGCTCCCGCGCCTTCTGCGATCGGATGAACGGCTGGGCCCAGTCCGAAGGTCAGCCGGGTCTCGGCTACATCTTCTGGCGTGACGGCGAGGAGGGCGGCGCCGGTCCGCTCGCCAAGAACATCGGCCCGGAACGCACCGAGGCGATCCGAACGCAGCTCGGCCTCGCCGCCGGCGACGCCTGCTTCTTCGTCGCCGGCCGGCCGGAGAAGTTCGTCAAGTTCGCCGGCGACGCCCGCACCCGGGTGGGCCGAGAGCTCGGCCTCGTCGACGAGAACCGCTTCGAACTCGCCTGGATCGTCGATTTCCCGTTCTACGAATGGGACGAGGAAGAAAAGGCCGTGGCCTTCTGCCACAACCCCTTCTCGATGCCGCAGGGCGGGATCGAGACGCTGAACACCAAGGATCCGCTGACCATCAAGGCGTTCCAGTACGACATGGTGTGCAACGGCTTCGAGATCGCCTCGGGCTCGATCCGCAACCATTCGCCGGAGACCATGGTCCGGGCCTTCGAGATCGCCGGCCTGTCGAAGGCGGTGGTCGAGGAGAAGTTCGGCGGCATGTACCGCGCCTTCCAGTACGGCGCCCCGCCGCACGGCGGCATGGCGGCCGGCGTCGACCGGGTGGTGATGCTGCTGGTCGGAGCCGAGAACCTGCGCGAGATCACGCTGTTCCCGATGAACCAGCGGGCCGAGGATCTGCTGATGGGCGCGCCGACCTCGCCCACCACCAAGCAGCTGCGCGAACTGCACATCCGGCTGAACCTGCCGGACAAGCACTGACCCTTCGATCACGATGCGAAAAGGGCCCCGATCGGGGCCCTTCTTCGTTTCCGGGGTGGCGCGGGCCGGGCTCAGAGGTCGATGCGGAAGCGCAGACTCTCGGCGCCGCCGTAGGCCTCGGATTTGCGAAAGGTCTCGACCAGACGGCCGCCGCAGGCGAGGATCACCTTCTGCGAGGCGAGATTGTCGGGGTCGGTGGTCAGTTCCACCCGATCGAGGCCGCGCCGCCGGGCCTCCGGCAGGAGCGCGGCCAGCGCCCGCGTCGCGCAACCCCGCCGCCGCTTCCACGGCACCACCGCATATCCGATGTGGCCGAGCACGTGGGCCGGCAGGTCCGATCCGCCCGGCCGCCAGCGGAAGCCGATCGAGCCGCAGAACCCGCCGTCCCAGATCCAACGCACGAAGCCCGGCAGGCGCGGCACCGTGGTGCCGTCGGGCAATGCGATCGGTGCGCCCGCCGCCCGCTCGTCGTCGAGGCTCGCCAGGAACCGGTCGGGATCGTCGGCGATCGCCTCCAGCTGTTCACGCGCGGCGGCGGCCCCCCGGACGTTGTCCGGCGACCAACCGCGCTCCAGTGCCGCCACATAGGCGGGAAGTTCGACCCGTGACGGCCGCACCAGGACGATCTCGCCCGAACCCGCCGGATCCGCTGCGGGATCGCGGCGGCGTTCGAAGAGGAGGCTGCCCGGTTCGTCGGCCTCGCCCGCTGCGACGAAACCGAGGCGCCGGAGCACCCCGATCGCCGCGGGATTGTCCGACGTGGTGCGGGCGATCACCCGGACGAGCCGGGGATCGGCGAAACCGCGGGCGACGAGTTCACCGACCGCTCCGCTCGCCACGCCGCGCCGACGCGCCTCGGCCGACACCGAGAATCCGATCTCCGCGGTTCCCCTCGCATCCGGCGGCCCGAACCATCCGATCGCCGCGACCAGCCGTCGTCGCCCCGCCGGCGGCTCCTCGACGACGTGGAAGACGCCCCAGTCGCCCGCCGATCCGCCGGAGGTGGCGAGGATGTCGCGGAACACGCCGATCGCACCGCGATCCCATTCACCCGGCGGCCAGTCGGCGGGAACCTCGGCATCGAGGCGGGCGGCGAGCGCCGCCGGTCCGGCGAGCTCCGCATCGAGCGCGGCGAGATCGGCCGCGATCGACCGGAGACGTGGCGAGATCTCGGAAAGGGCCATCGACGTCGTCCGTCGTCGAGCAGGAGAGGGGAACGGAAGGGAAGGAGGGGGCGGGGATGCGGCGGTGCCGCCGGCTCACTCCGTCGACGTCTCTTCGTCTTCGGCGATCGCCTGGGCGGCGGGCTTCGGCGCCCCGGCGAGCTTGGCCAGCGACGGCGGTACCTTGCCCCACTTGCCGGGCGTGCCGCGCATCGCGAAGAAGCTGCCGCAACCGTACTTCCAGTCGCGGGCCGCGCCGATGTCGACGTGGATCATCCGCGGATGGCAGTAGGTCCCGACCCCGCCGACGTCGGGCATCGTCCGGACCCAGGCGGCCAGCGCCGCCGCGTCGACGCCGGGGACTTCGAAATCGACCGCGGCACACTGACGATGGAGCGAGCCCTGGCGGCCGCGATCGCGGAAGCCGGAGGTGATCACCGCCTTGCGGTGATAATGGCTCTCCACCCGGCGCAGGATGTCGACCAGTCCTGGCTTCAGACAGGAGGTCTCCACCGTGGCGGTCTGCACCTCGAAGGGGACGCCGAAGGGCGTGTCGAGCCGCATCTTCGGGCTCGGGACCGGATCGCTCGGCGACGAGAAGAAGCCGAGGACGGCGCCGTTGTCGCGCCCGCGCGCCGGCGCCACCTCCGCCGCGGGAGCCTCGTCGGGCGTCGTGGACGGCCGCAGCGCGGCGAGCAGCTCGGCCGGACGGGCCTTCGGCAACGGCATCGCGAGAGGCACGATCGCCGGCCGGGGCCGCGGCAGCGGAACCACCTCGGCGCTCTCCTCGTCGTCCTCGTCTTCGGCGATCGGCCGATGGTCGAGGCTCCCGAGCGAGCGACCGCCGTTGTCGAGGTTCGGCGTGGCGAGCGAGGCGACCAGAATCCGCGGCCGTTCCAGAATGGTGTCGATGGCGATCGAAGCGTCGGACCGCGGATCGGTGACGGCATAGGCGAGCCGCGGCATCACCACCGTCGACAGCGGATCCCGATCCGAGGACGTCAGGGCGATCTCGGCGATCACCGCCTCGTTCCGATGGAAGGTCTCGCGGTCGGCCTTGGCGAGCGCCGGCGACGACATCACGGCGAGCCCGCCGACCGCGGCATCCACCGGCGGGTTGGGAGCGGCGGCGCGACCGCCGCTGACCGCGAAGGTGGCGATGGCGACGAGGGCCAGACCACAGGCCGCCCCGCCCACCACGTGGCGCAGCAGATCGCCGTCGAGATCGGCGAGGCCGAAACGGCGGCGGCGCGGCGCCTCTTCGACTCCCATGGCGGAAGCGAAGATGGTTCGGATGCCGTTCGGTTTCGGACCTTCCGCCTGTCGCATGCGGTCTCGCGGCTCTCTGCTTCTTGTCTGTTGCGCCGCGCGAATCCGAAGATGCGCGGCGTCGGCACGTCGACGGTCGGGCGGGGAACGTAAACGATTTGCGCCCCCGGGAAACCCCCCCGCCCCGAAAGCGGCGGCCGGGGGCCGCCGACGGGGAAGATCTCGGCTCAGTCGTTGGCGTGGACGTCGGCGCCGAGCACCTTCGGCAGGCTCTGCGGCGCCATCATCGCCGCACCGACGATCTGGGAGACCGGCAGCGGCTTGGCCGGCTTGGCGACGACGGTGAGCGACTTCGGCGCATCGAGGAAGGCGCCCGCGGCGGTGGCGACCTTCTTCTCGAAGTCCTTGTCGCCGACCATCGACAGGACCATCGGCATCATCAGCTTCAACTGCTTGACGTAGGCCTTGGCATCGACGCCCTGTTCCGCCGCCTGCTGGGCGATCACCCGGGTGGCGAGCGACGCATCGTCCCAGCGCAGCCTGAGGCTCTCGACGGTCAGCGCCTGCAGCAGTTCCATCTGCTTGGCGTCGTCGTTCTTGGCCGCCTCCATCGCCTTGACGAACTGCGGCGTGACGCCGCCCAGCGCGAACCCGAGCTTCAGCGTGCCGATGTCGGCGCCACCGAGATCGAAGCGATCGACCAGCAGCCGCCCCGACTGTTCGTCCCAACTGCCGGCGCCGGCGAAGTCGAGCACGAACTGCTTGTAGCCGAGCGCGACGAAGTCCTTCATGTCGGGATCCTTCGGATCGACCGGCACGGTGATGCCCTTGATCTCGAGCGCCGAATGACGCGGCGCCCCGGCGACCCAGTCGCGCGCGTCGACCGAGACGGAAGCGACCGGCATCTGCTTGCCGTCGTGCGAGGTGACGACGATCCCGTTCGCCACGATCTTCTCGAACCGTTCGCCTTCCGTCGTCTTGTCGAGGATGCGGGCCGGCGCGCGGCCGACGTAGCGCGAGACGACGAGCCTGTCGACCGCGATCCGGGTGTCCGGCGCGCTCACCGACACCTTGTCGAGCGCGATCTCGTCGGCCGTGTATCCGCCGTCGGCGGTCGGTACGGCGTTGGTGTAGGTGGTCGCGGCCACCGCCAGTTCCGATGTCTCCCCGCCCGAAACCATGGTGGCCTTGCCGTCCGAGACGGTGAACCGGGCGTCGTCGCCGGTCACGGCACCCCAGGTGACCGATTTCGCACCGCTCGCCTTGGCCGCTTCGGAGAGGATCGACAGGACCTTGTCGCGACTGGATTCGGCGCGGACCGGCGGGGTCGCGACGATCACCGTGGCGGCGAGGGCGAGGGCGGTGAGCCCGGCGACGGTCGAGACACGCGACATCGAGAGGTCCTTTCGGATGAACGGCCCGAACCGTTCGGAACCGACGCGTCGATCGGTTCGGGCGTGACGAGGGCGAAATTGCGGCAGTCGGTGGTACCGCGAGACAAATCCTGAATCGAAACGCGAACGGCGCGCCGTTCTTCAGGATCTCTTTACCACGGGTACCCGAAACTCCGAAGGCTCGGTTCAGGTGAGACGACGGTGCGCAAGCGAAACACCCATCTGGTGACGGCCATCGTCCTGGTGACGGCGATCGGCGCCGCGCCGTTCTTCGTCGGACGCGAGATTCTCGGCTCGTTCGCCGACAAGGTCGGCCGCGCCGAACTGACGTCTCTGGCGAACCGCGAACTCGGCCGGATCGAATCGGCCCTCGCCGAAGCGGTGACCACCCTGCGCGACGCGGACCGGGCCGGGCTCGGCTCCTGCAATGCGAGCGACATCGGCCGGCTCGGCGACACCGCGTCGAAGTCGCTGTTCATCCGGCGGATCGGCATCGTCGACCGGGACGGCTATGCGATGTGTTTCGATCCGCCGCCGCCGGTCCGGCGCGGCGTGATGCTTCCGCCGGCCGAGAAGTCCCGTCAGGTCACCGTCTCGCTGCTCGACCGCGACGTCCATTCGGAACGGCAGGACGTCTCCGGAACCGCGATCGTCGCCTGGCGAACCGCATCGGGCCTTCGTCTGGTCGCCGAGATCTCGGCCGCCGCGATCGATCTGGAAGGCGGAGCCGGTTATCTCTGGGGTGCCCGGGGGCTGAAGATCGAACTCGACGGCGGCCACGTCTGGTCGGCCGAAGGCGCGGTCGACACCGCCGACTCCGAGCCGATCGTGACGAAGGTCCATTCGGAACACTTTCCGATCACGGTCACGGTCACGTCTCATCGACGGGCGTTGCGTCGACTGGTCGAACCGCTCGAGGTCACGCTCGCCATCGGCTCGATGGCCTGCCTGCTGGTCCTGCTCGGTGCGGCGGTGTGGACCTTCTGGAAGCCGCCGTCGGAGGTCGACGACGAGATCTCGGTGGCGCTCCGGCGCGGCGAATTCGTGCCCTATTTCCAGCCCGTGCTGAACATCGACACCGGCCGGATCGAAGGGTGCGAAATGCTCGTGCGGTGGATCCGGGCCGACGGCTCGATGATCTCGCCCGGCGCCTTCATGTCCTATTGCGAGACTTCCGGCCACGTCTTCGAGATGACGCGGCAGCTGATGCGTCGCTCCGCCGCCGAACTCGGCAAGCTCTACGAAGCGAACCGTGACCTGAAGCTCTCGATCAACCTGTTCGCAGGCCACTTCGACGACAGGCGGATCGTCGAGGACGTGATAGAGATCTTCGGTGGCGGCCGGATCTCCTACGAGCAGCTGGTCTTCGAAGTGACCGAGCGCTATCCGCTCGCCGACATCGTCCAGGCTCGCCGGATCATCGCCGAGATGCATGCGCTGGGCTGCCGGGTGGCGCTCGACGACACCGGCACCGGCCACGGCGGCCTCGCCTACATCCAGCAGCTCGGCATCGACATCGTGAAGATCGACAAGATGTTCGTCGATGCGATGGGCACCGACCTCGGCGCCTCGACGATCGTCGACGTGCTCGTCGAACTGGCGAACTCGCTGGGCATGGGCGTGGTGGCGGAGGGCGTCGAGACCCAGGAGCAGCTGGAGCGCCTGCGCGACAAGGGGGTCACCTCGGCCCAGGGCTACGTCTTCGCTCCGGCGCTGCCGGCCAAGCTGTTCATCGAACTGGCCGAGAACATCCTGCATCCGCGCCATCCCGAGCCGCAGCCGCTGCCCGAGGGCGAAGCGGTGGAGGCCGAGGACATCGACGCCGCCGCCTGAGGCCGGGGAGGGTGCCCGTCTCGACTCGCCGCAGCCGGGTCAGCTCCCGTCGGCGTGCCGGGTCAGCACCTCGACGCCGCTCGCGGTGACCGCGACGGTGTGTTCGAACTGCGCGGAGAGCTTTCCGTCGCGGGTGACCACCGTCCATCCGTCGTCTTCGGTCCGGACCATCCGGGATCCCTGGTTGACCATCGGTTCGATGGTGAAGACCATGCCGGGATGGAGCTCGATGCCGGTTCCCGGTCGCCCGAAGTTGGTCACCTGTGGCTCCTCGTGCATTTCCCGGCCGATGCCGTGGCCGCAGTATTCGCGCACCACCGAACAGCCGTTGATCTTGGCATGGCGCTCGATGGCATGGCCGACGTCGCCGAGATACGCCCCCGGCCGCACCTGCCGGATGCCCTTCCACATCGCCTCGCGCGCCACCCGGACCAGCCGCCGCGCCGCCGGGGCCGCGTCGCCGACCACGTAGGTCTTGCTGCAGTCGGCGATGTAGCCGTTCTTCTCCAGGGTGATGTCGAGGTTGACGATGTCGCCGGCCCGGACGAACACCGAAGCATCGGGAACGCCGTGGCAGACGACCTCGTTGATCGAACTGTTGAGGACGTGGGCGAAGCCGTACTGGCCCTTGCTCGCCGGCCGTGCGTCGAGATCGACGGTGATGAAGCGCTCGACCAGATCGTCGATCTCCAGGGTCGAGCGATCGGCGAGATCGAGGCCGTCGAGCATTTCGAAGACGCGGGCGAGCAGCCGGCCGGATATGCGCAGCAGCTCGATCTCCTCGGGGGTCTTGATCATCTCACGCGTCCACGCCGGCGGGCACGAGGAGCCCGGCGGCCTCGCGCCGCATCCGGACGATGTCGTTGAACGACAGCGTCGGATCGGCCTCGGCGAGCATCCCGATCCGGATCCAGAACTCGGCCTGGGCATTGATCGAGCGGCACATCAGGGCGCTCGCCCGCCGGACCTCGTCGTGCAGCGCGTCGTCGATCTTCACGATTCCCATGGTTCCCTCGGCAGCGGTGTGAAATGACCATACGAACCATATATGTTTCGTATGTCGCCGCAACCCGCTGCGTGACACGTCGCACCGATGTCGCCGGAAGGTGATCCGCGCCACCCGTCGTCGCAGGGCGTGCCGCCGCCGGCAGAACGCCGACGAAACACGGGCCGTCCGACCGCTCGGTCCGCCGGCCCGCCTCGCCCGATCTCCACCGGGTTCGGGCGGACTCGGAGACAGCTCCGCGAGCCGAGTTCGAGCCCCACGCTCCCCCCCGATGCCGGCGCCGACGAGATCTCACCACCCGTCGCACGGCCCTCTTGACACAAAGAACATAACATGAACATACTATCCGCACGTGATGCAAGGCGAGGAGAATACGATGGTCTCGATCGTCCGGTGCGTGGTCCGTGAGCTGGCGTCCTTCGGCGCCGTGGTGTCCTTCGTCATGATGATCGCTCTCTGGGGCGATGTCGTCGGCCGCTTCGGCTGACCGGGAACGAACAGGGTACGCGCACGTTCGCTCCGCGTGCGTACCCGCCCCCGTCGCCGCTCGCCCACCCCTTGGCGACGCCTGCGACGGGGGCTCCCCCGATCCCTCGCCCACGGCCCGTCGACCCCGCCCCCCGGCCTCGACGCGCCCCACTCGCGAGCGCCACGGCGGCGGACGGACCCACGAGCCCGATACCGGATCCGATCGGCGAGAGGCGGGCGCCGGGCTCGTTCGGTGGCGGGACTCCCGTCGGGGCCCATCGGCTCCGTACGAGGCTCGGCCCCGTGCGAGGTTCCCGTCTCGTGCCGGCCCCGGCGGGGACAACGGGGACGACCGGCCGGCCGGCGCCGCGGGATGTTGAACCGGCGACGCCCGGCGGTCACAGTCGTCCGCCCCTCGGGCGGGGCGAGTCGGACGGAAGGAGAGGACGATGGCGGGCGAAGCTCTCGCGACCGGTGGCGACGCGGCCGAACCGAAGCCGAGCGTCGGCTTCGTCCATCTGCGCGTCCATTCCGCCTATTCGTTGCTCGAGGGCGCGGTGCCGCTCGGCCGCGTGCTCGAACTCGCCAAGGCCGACGGCCAGCCCGCCCTCGGCCTCGTCGACACCGGCAACCTGTTCGGCGCTCTGGAGTTCTCCGAGAAGGGCTCGGACAAGGGGATCCAGCCGATCATCGGCTGCCAGATCGCCGTCGACTTCCTCGACCGCTCCGGGGACGGCGGCCGCCGGCCGGCGCTGCCGGAGAAGCTGCCGTCGCTGGTGTTCCTCGCCCAGACCGAAACCGGCTGGGAGAATCTGGTCAAGCTGGTCTCGCACTCGTTCCTCGGCACCGACGGCACCGATCCCGCCCATGTCGAGATCGATTCCCTGCCGCGTTTCGCCGAAGGGCTGATCGTCCTCTCGGGCGGGCCCACCGGACCGATCGACCGCTCGATCCTCGCCGGCCGCGGCGACGAGGCGCGGCGCCGGCTCGAACGTCTCTCCGCGCTGTTCGGCGATCGGCTCTACGTCGAGCTCCAGCGCCACGGCACCGAGGAGGAGAAGCGGGTCGAGGGCCAACTGCTCGATCTCGCCTACGACCTCGATCTGCCGATCGTCGCCACCAACGAACCGTTCTTCGCGGTGCGCGACGACTACGAGGCCCACGATGCGCTGATCGCCATCGCCGAGGGCCGGATGGTCGCCGAGGAGGATCGGCGACGGCTGACCCCCGAGCACTGGTTCAAGCCGCGCGCCGAGATGGTCGATCTGTTCTCCGATCTGCCGGAGGCCCTCGCCTCGACCATCGAGATCGCCCGGCGCTGTTCCTACCGGACGCGCAAGCGCAAGCCGCTGTTGCCGCGCTTCACCGGCACCGGCGAGGCCGCGGAGACCGCCGAGGCGAGCGAACTCCGGGCGCAGGCCTCGGCCGGCCTCGACCGCCGGCTCGCCGCCCACGGGCCGGCCCCCGGCCTCGACGAGCAGGCCTATCGCGACCGGCTCGAGTTCGAGCTCGGCATCATCGAGAAGATGAAGTTCCCCGGCTACTTCCTGATCGTGTCGGACTTCATCAAGTGGGCCAAGGCGCACGGCATTCCGGTCGGTCCGGGGCGCGGCTCGGGCGCGGGCTCGCTGGTCGCCTGGTGCCTGACCATCACCGACCTCGATCCGCTGCGCTTCGCCCTGCTGTTCGAACGCTTCCTCAATCCGGAACGCGTCTCGATGCCGGACTTCGACATCGACTTCTGCCAGGACCGCCGCGAAGAGGTGATCCGCTACGTCCAGGAGAAGTACGGCCGCGATCAGGTGGCCCAGATCATCACCTTCGGATCGCTCCAGGCCCGCGCGGTGCTCCGCGACGTCGGCCGCGTCCTGCAGATGCCCTATGGTCAGGTCGACCGGCTGGCCAAGCTGGTGCCGCAGAACCCGGCCCATCCGGTCACCCTGAAACAGGCGGTCGCCGACGAGCCGAAACTGCAGGAGGCCCGCGCCGAGGAACCGATCGTCGACCGTCTCCTCGACATCGCGATGAAGCTCGAGGGGCTCTACCGCCACGCCTCGACCCACGCCGCGGGCATCGTCATCGGCGACCGGCCGCTCGACCGCCTGGTGCCGCTCTACCGAGACCCGCGCTCGGACATGCCGGTCACCCAGTACAACATGAAGTGGGTGGAGAGCACCGGCCTCGTCAAGTTCGACTTCCTCGGCCTGAAGACCCTGACCGTGTTGAAGACCGCGGTCGATCTGGTGCGCCGCCGCGGCATCGACGTCGACCTCGCCCATGTCGGGCTGGAAGACCCGAAGACCTACGCGCTCCTCGGCAAGGGCGAGACGGTCGGCGTGTTCCAGCTGGAATCGACCGGCATGCGGAAGGCGATCAACGACATCAAGCCGGACCGGTTCGAGGACATCATCGCCCTGGTCGCGCTCTACCGACCCGGCCCGATGGCCAACATCCCCGTCTACGGTGCCCGCAAACAGGGGCTGGAGAAGCCCGACTACCTGCATCCGCTGCTGGAGCCGGTGCTGAAGGAGACCTTCGGCATCATCGTCTACCAGGAGCAGGTGATGCAGATCGCCCAGATCCTGTCCGGCTATTCGCTCGGCGAAGCCGACCTGCTCCGCCGCGCCATGGGCAAGAAGATCAAGGAGGAGATGGACAAGCAGCGCATCCGCTTCGTCGACGGCGCGCTGAAGAACGGGCTGACCAAGGAGCACGCCGACACCATCTTCGACCTGCTCGCCAAGTTCGCCGACTACGGCTTCAACAAGAGCCATGCCGCGGCCTATGCGCTGGTCGCCTACCACACCGCCTACATGAAGGCGAACTTCCCGGTCGAGTTCCTGGCGGCGACCATGACCCTCGACATGTCCAACACCGACAAGCTCTCCGACTTCCGCCGCGAGGCGATACGGTTGGGGATCAGGGTGGAACTGCCGTCGATCAACCGGTCGCGCGAGTATTTCGACGTCGCCGACGGCGCCATTCTCTATTCGCTCGCCGCGGTGAAGGGGGTCGGCAGTCAGGCCGTCGAGCACCTCGTCGCGGTCCGCGGCGACCGACCGTTCCGCGATCTCTCCGACTTCGCCGGTCGGATCGATCCGAAACAGCTCAACAAGCGGACCCTGGAGAGCCTGCTCGCCGCCGGCGCCTTCGACGAACTGGAGCCCGATCGCGGCCGCGTCTTCGAGGGACTGGACGCGATCGTCGCCGCCGCGAGCCGGGCGCGGGAGGACAGCGTCCAGGGCCAGGGCGCGCTGTTCGGCGGGCCGTCGGTCTCCGAACCGATCCGCCTGCCCCAGACCGGCACCTGGGCGCCGGCCGAGCGCCTGCAGCGCGAGCACGCGGCGATCGGCTTCTACCTTTCCGCCCATCCGCTCGACGAGTACCGCACCGTCCTCGACAAGATGCGGGTGCAGATGTGGGCGGAGTTCCAGGGCTCGGTGAAGCGCGGCGCCTCACACGGCCGGCTGGCCGGCACGGTGACCGGCAAACAGGAGCGCAAGACCAAGACCGGCAACAAGATGGGCATCGTCCGCATCTCCGATCCGACCGGCTCCTACGAGGCGGTGATCTTCTCGGAGGGGCTCGCCCAGTACCGCGACCTGCTCGAGGCGGGCCAGTCGATCGTCCTCTACGTCGCGGCGGAGGAACGGGCCGAGGGCGTCTCGGTGCGCATCGAGCGGGTCGAGCCGCTCGATCTGCTGGCCTCGCGCGAGCAGCAGAACCTGCGGGTCTTCCTGCGCGACACCCGGCCGCTCGACAGCCTCCAGCGTCAGCTCGGCGCCCGCGGCGAGGGCGAGGTCAGTCTGGTGCTGATGCTCGGCGACGGCGCGGAGGAGGTCGAAGTTCGTTTGCCGGGTAAATATCGCGTCACCCCGCAGGTCGCCGGCGCACTGAAGACGGTTCCCGGCGTGGTCCAGGTGCATCTGATCTGAGACGGGGAGGGGCGTCGGGCCACGGGAGCCGGTGTGGGACGGCGGTGGCCCGGGTGCGGGGCGGGCGTGTCCCGGCCCGCCGCGGGGCGGCGGGCGTTCGTCGCTCGACGACGTCCACCGGACGTCGTCGTCCCGCGGCGAAGGCGCGGGACCACTCCTCACCCACGCCCGCGGTAGGGCGCCACGCCCTGATCGGGGATCCACAGATCGCCGGGTTGCGGTCCGGTCGCCCAGAAGACGTCGATCGGGATGCCGCCGCGCGGATACCAGTAGCCGCCGATCCGGAGCCAGTGCGGTTCGAGCAGACCGGCGAGCCGGCGGCCGATCGCCACCGTGCAGTCCTCGTGGAAGGCTCCGTGGTCGCGGAACGAGCCGAGATAGAGCTTCAGCGACTTCGATTCGACCAGCCAGCCGTTCGGCACGTAGTCGATCACCAGATGGGCGAAGTCGGGCTGGCCGGTGACCGGACAGAGCGAGGTGAACTCCGGCACGGTGAACCGAGCGACGTAGCGCGTGTCGGGATGCGGGTTCGGCACCCGGTCGAGCCGCGCCATGCCGGGGTCGCTCGGGCGTGCGACCACACGGCCGAGAAGAAGGTCGCCATTTTCGCCGTCGGTCATCGTGCGGTCTCCGGTTTTGGGGCATGAAGGAGCGGCGGCGATTCGCCACACGGTCTCGGCTCTCAGCCATTAGGCGAATGCCGAGGTGGCGAGTCGCGTCGGGCTCCGCTATAGCAATGACCCGACCTGCGCAAATCGCAATCCATGCGACTTTTGTCGTATGTTTTCAGGAGAGAGAAACCCATGACCGCCATCGTCGACATCGTCGGCCGCCAGATTCTCGACAGCCGTGGCAATCCCACCGTGGAAGTGGACGTCACCCTCGAGGACGGGTCCTTCGGCCGTGCCGCGGTTCCCTCGGGTGCTTCGACCGGTGCCCACGAGGCGGTGGAACTGCGTGACGGCGACAAGTCCGTGTACCTCGGCAAGGGCGTCAAGAAGGCGGTCGAGGCCGTCAACGGCGAGATCTCGGATGCGATCGTCGGCTTCGACGCCGAGGAGCAGGTCGCCATCGACCAGACCATGATCTCGCTCGACGGCACCCCGAACAAGGCCCGCCTCGGCGCCAACGCCATCCTCGGCGTGTCGCTCGCCGTCGCCAAGGCCGCCGCCGCCGCCGCCGGCCTGTCGCTCTACCGCTACGTCGGTGGCCCCAACGCCCGCGTCCTGCCGGTTCCGATGATGAACATCATCAACGGCGGCGTCCATGCCGACAACCCGATCGACTTCCAGGAGTTCATGATCTCCCCGGCCGGTCTGCCGACCTTCGCCGAAGGCCTGCGTGCCGGTGCCGAGATCTTCCACACCCTGAAGAGCGAGCTGAAGAAGGCCGGCCACAACACCAACGTCGGTGACGAAGGCGGCTTCGCCCCGAACCTCGCCTCGGCCACCGCCGCCCTCGACTTCGTCATCCAGGCGATCGAGAAGGCCGGCTACAAGCCGGGCAAGGACGTCTTCATCTGCTGCGACGCGGCCTCGACCGAGTTCTTCAAGGACGGCAAGTACGTCTACGAAGGCGAAGGCGTCACCCGCACCCCCGAGGAGCAGGCCGCCTATCTCGCCGACCTCTGCGCCAAGTACCCGATCATCTCGATCGAAGACGGCATGGCCGAGGACGACTGGGCGGGCTGGAAGCTGGTCACCGACAAGATCGGCTCGAAGGTCCAACTGGTCGGCGACGATCTGTTCGTCACCAACACCAAGCGCCTGTCGAAGGGCATCTCGGAAGGCATCGCCAACTCGATCCTGGTCAAGGTCAACCAGATCGGCTCGCTGACCGAGACGCTCGAGGCGGTCGAGATGGCCCACAAGGCCGCCTACACCGCGGTGATGTCGCATCGCTCGGGCGAGACCGAGGACTCGACCATCGCCGATCTCGCCGTCGCCACCAATTGCGGGCAGATCAAGACCGGCTCGCTGTCGCGCTCGGATCGCCTCGCCAAGTACAACCAGCTCATCCGCATCGAGGGCGAACTCGGCGACGTGGCGAAGTTCGCCGGCCGCGGCATCATCCGCGGCCGCGCGCTGGCCTGAGTGTCGATCCGTCCGTTGCGCTTGTCATCCTCGGGCTCGTCCCGAGGACCCAGCCATCAGAGTGGACATTTCTCGGTCGCGCAAGCGCTGGACGTCGGCACGCGCCGTGAGCGAAGAAAGTGAAGGCGAGGGGGCTGGCCCCCTCGACCCCGCACAGGGGCCGCATGTGGCGAGGGGCGCGAGCCCGCTCGCGAAGCGACACGCCGACATATCAAATCCGCAATCGCCGCGTGATGTGCCGGTATCCGCAACGGCCGAGAGGATGTGTCCATGACGCGATCACGCTGGCGAGGTCTGGGCGTCGGATCGCTGCTCGCGGTCGTCGCCGCGCCGTTGAGCTTCCTCGCCGGCGTCTGGGTCATGGGCGCGCTGATGATCTGGAAGAGCGGACCGGTCGGCGGCGAAGCCTTGCAGGGCGCCGCGTTTGCCGCATTCCTGTTCGGCGGGCCGCTCGGCGTTGTCGCCGGCGCGCTGCTGATCGGCGGCCTCTGCGCGTGGTTCTCTCACCGGCTCTCGTGGCCCGTCGTCATCGCGCTCGTGCTCGCCCTCGCCGCCGCCAGCGGATTCGCCATGAGCGAACTCGGCACGATCTGACCGCTCGCCGGGGGTCGCGGCTCACCCGATGTCAGCCTCAGGGTCGAGTTCGTTCAGCATCGTTCCGGCTTCGCGCTGAACGATCACGATCTTCTCCCCGACAGCCTGCCACACGACGTCGTTGTCGAGTCCGTCGTAGCCGTGCGCGATGATGTTGCGCATCGCGATGATGCGTCGATGCTCGCTGATGCGAGCGACACGTTCGGGATCGAGTGCGCCGAGACGCAGAATGGCCTCGCCGAGTATCTCCAACTGTCGCTCGACCGCGGAACGCAGCATGAGGTCGGCCGCGTACTCGTCGCGCGTTCGACCTAGCGTGAAGGCCGAGATGGCGGAGCAGGCCGCGAGGATATCCGCCAGCAGTTTTTCAGGACTATGCGCCATAGAGTTGCTGGCTACTGGCTTCGATCTCACGGCGCAGATAGCGATTTCTGATCGAGGGTTTCGTGAGGAGGTCGACGGGCCGTTCGAAGAGACGCTCCATTTCTTCCTTCAATCCGAAATAGCGGTCGAAAGCGTTGTTTCGCGCCGCCGGCTGGAATTCGACGACGAAATCGATATCGCTC
>CALFRR010000202.1 GCA_937919435.1 uncultured Alphaproteobacteria bacterium
GACGTGCCGCTCGGCATCGATCCGGCCTCGCCGCACCTCGCCGGACGCAACCTCGCGGTCAGCTTCCACATCGTCGGGTCGAGCGGCCCGATGACCTGGCACGCCAAGGCGCTGACCACCTCGTATCTGACCCCGCCGGGTTCGGGATCGCACGGCGCCGAGGAGGCGGAAGACTCGTTCGTCTTCCCGACCGCCTCCTGGTACTTCCTCGACGCCGTCGACGTGATGGCCCCCGCCGACACCGAGGTGGTGGTGGCGATGGGAGATTCGATCACCGACGGCTCGGCGACGACGATCAACGGCCACGATCGTTGGCCCGACGCGCTCGGCCGGCGCCTTCGGGCGATCCACGGCAACCGCGTCGCCGTCGTCAACACCGCCATCGCCGGCAACCAGATCCTCGGCCCCGCCGTCTACGACGCGGATCATCCCTACGCCGGCGGTCCGGCGCTGATCCGGCGCCTCGACCGCGACGTCCTCGCGCTCTCCGGCGTCACCTCGGTGATCTGGCTCGAGGGGATCAACGACTTCTCCAAGAACGGCAACGCCTCGCTCGAGGCCGTCGAAGCGGGAATGACCGAGATCGTCGGCCGCCTGCGCCGGGCCTTCCCGCGGGTGCGGGTCACCGGTGCGACGCTGACCTCGACGATCGGCACCACCATCGCCTGGCACGGCTTCCCGGAACAGGACGAGGCGCGCCGCCGGCTCAACGACTTCATCCGAACCGGCCCGTTGTTCGACGCCCATGCCGACTTCGACGCGGCGACCTTCGACGCGGCGACCGGTCGGATGCGGCCGGAGTTCCTCCCCGAGAGCTCGACCGGCGGCGCCGGCGACGGCGTCCACCCCAACCGCGTCGGTTATCTGTCGATGGCCAAGTCGATCGATCTGAACACGCTGCTGCGGAAGAAGTGAACTCACCCACGGGGATCCCGCCACCCGTCGCGGCCTCGCCGGTCGCGGCGGGCGGGAGACCTGCGTCTTCGCGAGCGTGTCTTCCCGGCCACCACCGTCTCCACCGAAGAAGAGCGAGGAAACCGAATGCGCCTCTCGTCACTCTCCCTGCTGATCTGCGTCGCGGCTGCGACCGGCCTCGGCGTCGCCACGGCCGATGCGGCTGACCGTTGGGCCACGGTCTGGATCGGCGCGGTCCAAGGGCCCTATCCGAACGGCAATCCGTCGGCCCAACCGGATCTGAAGGCGGTCTTCCGCGACCCGGCGGCGGGGGCCGAGGATCAGACCTTCCGGATGATCGTCCGCCCCGACGTCTGGGGCGGCGCGGTCCGGATCCGTCTGTCGAATGCCTTCGGCACCCGACCGGTCACGTTCGACGGCGCCCATGTCGGCATCCAGTCGGCGGCGGCGGCGATCGTCCCCGGCACCAACCGGGCCGTCCGCTTCGCCGGGGCCGAAAAGGTCACCGTCGCGCCCGGCGCCTCGGTCTGGAGCGATCCGGTTCGGCTGGACTACGCCGATGCCGCATCCCGACACCTGCTCTCCGGCCGCAAGCTGGCGGTCTCGTTCCACGTCGTCGGCTCGAGCGGGCCGATGACCTGGCACGCCAAGTCGTTGCAGACCTCCTACGTCTCCCGTCCCGGTGCGGGCTCGACCGGAGCGGCGGAAGCCGAAACCTCGTTCCCGTTCTCGACCACCTCCTGGTACTTCCTCGACGCCGTCGACATGCGGGTCGGGCCGAAGGTGCACCGCATCGTCGCCTTCGGCGACTCGATCACCGATGGCACCGCCTCGACGCTGAACGGCGACGACCGCTGGCCCGACGCCTTCTCCCGCCGTCTGCACGCGAAATACGGCGACGCCGTCGTCGTGGCCAATGCCGGAATCGGTGGCAATCGGGTCGCCGGACCGGTCGGCTACCGCGCCGAAGCGCCGTTCTCGGGTGGGCCTTCGGCGGTCGAACGGCTGGACCGCGACGTTCTCTCGCTCTCCGGCGTCGATACCGTGATCTGGCTCGAGGGCATCAACGATCTCAACAAGGTCAACGACGCATCGGTGGAGACCATCGAGGCCGGCATGAAGAACGTCGCCGCCCGGCTGCACGCCCGCGGCATCCGGGTGATCGGCGCCACGCTGCCGCCCGCGCTAGGCTCGACCAACGCCAACCACGGCAGCCCGGAGCAGGACGCCAAGCGGCGCGCCCTCAACGCCTTCGTCTGCGGCTCGGGCGTCTTCGATGGCTGCATCGACTTCGATGCGGTGACCCGCGACCCGGCGACCGGCCGGATGCGGGCCGAGTTCGTACCCGAATCGACGACCGGCGGCGCCGGCGACGGCCTGCACCCGAACCGTGCCGGCTATCAGGCGATGGCGAACTCGATCGACTTCGACCTGGTCCTGAATCGGAAGAAGTGAACCGCGCCGCCGGCCATCCCCGGCCGGCCGCCGCCCGGCCGGGGATCATTGCGAAAGGAAATGGGTTTGTCCGACATGTCCGAAACAACATCTGCCGTGAAACCGACGCGCGTACGTTGGAGCATCCTCGCGGTTCTGTTCATCGTCACGACGATCAACTACGCCGACCGTGCGACGATATCGATCGCCGGGCCGGAGATCCGCAAGGCCCTGGGCTTCTCCGCCGCCGAAATGGGCTGGATCTTCTCCGCCTTCGCCTGGTCCTACGTGCTCGCACAACTGCCGGGCGGCTGGCTCCTCGACCGCTTCGGTTCGAAGACCACCTACATGATCGGTCTGACGGTCTGGTCGCTGTTCACGATGTTCCAGGGAGCGGTCGGCTTCCTGACCGGTGGAGCGGCGGTGACGACGTTGTTCGTGCTGCGCATGCTGGTCGGTGCCGCGGAGGCCCCGTCGTTCCCCGGCAACGGGCGGATCACGTCGGCCTGGTTCCCGTCCTCGGAGCGCGGTTTCGCCTCGGCGATCTTCAATTCGGCGCAGTATTTCGCCACGGCACTGTTCGCACCGATCATGGGGTGGCTGGTCCATGACTTCGGCTGGCCGAGCGTGTTCTACGTGATGGGCGGGCTCGGGCTCGTCCTCGCGGTGTTCTGGCATCGGCTGATCTGGGGTCCCAAGGCGCATCCCTCGGTCAATCAGGCGGAGATCGACCTGATCCGCGCCGGCGGTGCGCTGGTCGACCTCGACGCGAAGGTGGTGAGCCGGCCGCAGGTCGCGACGCTCGCCTGCATCGGCGAGTTGCTGGCCACACGGATGCTCCTCGGCATCTACGTGTTCCAGTTCTGCATCAACGTGTTGACCTATTTCTTCCTGACCTGGTTCCCGGTCTATCTGGTCACCGAGCGCCACATGAACATCCTGAAGGCCGGCTTCGTCGCTTCGCTGCCGGCGATCTGCGGCTTCCTCGGTGGCGTGCTGGGCGGCTGGATCTCCGACCGGCTGATCCGCGCCGGCTTCTCGCTGACCGCCGCCCGCAAGATCCCGATCGTCGCCGGTATGTTGATGGCGATGTCGATGGTGCTGTGCAACTACGTCGCGTCCGACGTGTTGGTCGTCGCCCTGATGTCCCTCGCGTTCTTCGGCAAGGGCATGGGAGCGCTCGGCTGGGCGGTGGTCTCCGACACCTCGCCGAAGGAGGCCGGCGGTCTGTCCGGCAGTCTCTTCAACACCTTCGGCAACGCCGCCGGCATCGTCACCCCGATCGTCATCGGCTACATCCTGCAGGCGACCGGCTCCTTCGCCTGGGCGTTGACCTTCGTCGCCTGTGCCGCGGCCGTCGCGCTCTTTTCGATGCTGGTGGTGGTCGGAGAAATCGGCCGCGTGCAGTTGAAGCGGTCGCTGCTTCGGCCGGCGGCGGAAATCTGAGACGCGGTCCGAACGAGAAGCGGTTTGCCCTGCCGATCCTCGTCGGCAGGGCAAGCTCCGGCGAGTCGTCTGCCATCTCGTCGGTCACCGTTCGGTCGACGCGAGACCGAGGCGCGGATCTTCATCCCCCGGCGATCAACCGTTCGACCAGAGCGGCGAGATCACCGACCCGGCAGGCGTCGCCGGTCAGGCCGGTGCAGACCTCCAGCGAGCCGCGATGGATCATGTCGACGGCCACCCACAGGATCACCGCGAGCCCACCCCAGGCGATCCAGTGGAAACGCTGCAGCAGCCGAGCGATCACCGTGGCGGCCGACCCCATCAGGATCACCGACAGGAGCAGCCCGATCACCAGCACCGCGACGTGCTCTCGCGCCGCACCGGCGACCGCCAGCACGTTGTCGAGCGACATCGAGAGGTCGGCGACGACGATCTGCACCATCGCCTGACCGAAGGTCTTCTCGATCCCGCTCTCGCTCGCCCCGTCGCCACCGTCCGTGGCGGCGTGCGAGGCGCGGATCTCGCGGAACATCTTCCAACACACCCAGAGCAACAGAACCCCACCGGCCAGCGTCAGACCGACCACTTCGAGCAGCCGGGTGGTGGCGACGGCGAAACCGATGCGCAGCACGACGGCACCGCCGATCCCCCAGAAGATCACCTTGCGGCGGATCGACGGATCGACACCGGCGGCGGCGAGACCGACGACGATGGCGTTGTCGCCGGAAAGAACCACATTGATGAACAGGACCTGGGCCAGGGCGGCGAGCTCGGTCGACAGGAGATCGGGAGAGAACAAGGGACATCCTTCCTGCGGTCTCGCCCGGGCGCGACGGCTGCGGGCGGAGTGTCCGACGCGGGCCGGTCGCCATCCGGCGACGCTCGGCACACGACGATCCGGCCCGGGCCCCGCCCGGGGTCCGGTTCGTTGTCGACTTCGATGGTCGGAAGGATCCGCGCGCGACCTTCAGCGGCGCGGGCGCGGCGGCCCTGGCGGTCCGATGCCGCCCGCAGCATGGGGAGGACGGATCATCCGCCGGTCCTCCCGCCGAATACCCGGGTCAGTTCGGCGACCTCGTCGGCCGTGAGCAGCCGCATCGGTCGGCCCTGCAGGGTGACCAGCAGTCGGGCGGTCTCTTCGAGTTCCTCCGCCGCGTGGACGGCGGCACGCAGATCCGGGCCGGTCACCACCGGTCCGTGATTGGCGAGCAGCACCGCCGCGTGGGCGCCGTCGAGCGCTCGGATCAGATCGCCGCCGGCCGGATCGCCGGGTCGGAAATAGGGAACGAGTTTCACCCGCCCGACCCGCATCACCACATAGGGGGTCAGCGGCGGGATGCAGTCGTCGGGATCGACGTCGACGAGGCAGGAGACGGCGGTGGCGTAGGTCGCGTGCAGATGGACGACCGCTCCGGTCTGGGCCCTCGTCTCGTAGAAGGCGCGGTGGAGAAACACCTCCTTCGAAGGCGCGTCGCCGCAGACGTGCCGCCAATCGCGATCGAGCCGGGCCAAGCGGGCCGGATCGAGCGAGCCGAGGCTCGAGTTGGTCGGGGTGACCAGATATCCGTCGTCGAGGCGGACCGACAGGTTGCCCGCCGAACCGACCGAGAATCCCCGATCGAACAGCGATTTCGCCAGCCGAACCAGATCGTCGCGCAGTGCCGTCTCGTTCATCGGCGTCCCTCCAGGCGGGCGAGCGCCTTCTCGAAGAAATCGGGGGCGCCGAAGTTGCCGGACTTGAGCGCCAGCCCGATCGGAGTCGGCCCGCCGGACACCAACACCGGCACGCCGGGGTCGATTTCCGGGCCGATGGTCAGCGCACCGAGGTCGAGGGCGGAGACCACGGCGCCGGAGGTCTCGCCACCGGCCACCACCAGCCGCCGGATCCCGCCGGCGACGAGGCGGCGGGCGGTATCGGCGAACAGGGCGTCGAGCGCGGCCGAAACCCGTTCGCGGCCGTGACGGTCCTGGAGGTCGCGGACCCGGACCGAGTCGCCGGAGGAATGGGCGATCGGTGCCGCGTCGGCGTGGGCGAGGAGAAAGTCGGCGACCTCGCGAGCGCCCGTCCGGCCCGCCATCACCGCGTCGACGTCGATGACGAGGCTCGGATGATCGGCGACGTGGTGCTCGATCTGGCCGCGGGTGGCGCCCGAGCAACTGCCGGCGAGGATCGCCGCCGGCCCGGCGATGCCGGTGACCTCGGCGCGGGTGCCGTTCGCCAGCCCGGCCCGAATGAAGTTCTCCGGCAGACCGAGTGCGACACCGGAGCCGCCGGAGATCAGCCGGTCGTCGCGACAGGCTTCGGCGATCGTCAGGAGGTCGCCGTCGTCGACCGCATCGACGATCACCAGCCGCTCGCCGGCCGCGGCCGCCGCATCGAGGGCGGCTCGCACCGCGGCCGCTCCGGCGGCGACGATCGGCCGGGCGACCAATCCGACCGGAGTGCGCGTCTGACGCCCCAGCCACCGGCGAATGTCGGGATCGGTCATCGGGTTGACCGGATGGTGCTCGAGCCCGGATTCGCTGAGGAGCCGATCGTTCACGAACAGATGGCCTCGGTAGACGGTGCGGCCGACCCTCGGAAACGCCGGGCAGGCGACGACGCCGGCGACACCGAGCGCTTCGGCGAGCGCCTCGCCGACCGGGCCGATGTTGCCGTCCGGGGTCGAATCGAAGGTCGAACAGTATTTGAAGACGATCTGTCGGCAGCCCTGCGCGCGCAGCCAGGCGAGCGCGGCGAGCGACGACGCGACGGCCTCGGCCGCAGGGATCGAGCGGCTCTTCAGGGCCACGACGCCGGCCTCGACCTCGGCCGGGGCCGGTCGGTCGGGGACACCGAGGAACTGAGCGGTCCGCAGACCGCGTCCGGCCGACCCGCCGGCGAGCGTGGCGGCGATGTCGCTCGCCCCGGTGAAGTCGTCGGCGATCACACCGAGCAGCATGGGCATCCACCTCCGGCGTTTCGGGCACGACGCCCGTCGATGAGGGTCATTCGGGTCTCCGATGTCACGGTGCGGGCGCGCGGGCGGCGAGCGCCGCGTCGACCGCGGCGACGGCGCAGGCCGGGCTGGTAAGTACGGGGACGGTCAGGTCGACGAGGCGGCGGGCGGCCGCCGTCATCGACATCTGGGCGAGTACGATCGCGCCGCCGCGACGGGCGAGGGCACGCGCCCGCGCTTCGACCAGTGCGTCGTGGCGCTCGCGGTCGCCGGCGGCGAGGGCGTCGGCGGCGCCGTCGACGAGGAACGTCTCGCCGACCGCCGAGGTGCCCTCGCGCCGTACCGCTTCGTGGAACATGTCGAGCGACGTGCCCAGGCTCGCCGGGAAGGTGCAGAGGATCGCGGCCGGCCGATCGAGACGGGCGGCGGCCTCCAGCATGGCGACGTCGGCGGCGACGATCGGCACCGGAAAGAACCGGCGCAAGGTCGCCACGTGGGGCGAGAATACCGTGCAGGTGAGCAGCACCGCATCGGCACCGTCGTCGACCGCCTGCTCGACGATCCCCGTCATCCGGTAGAGGCTCGCGTGGGTGACGCCGCCGTCGGCGGCGACCTTGGCGCGCAGCCCCTCGTCGAGGTGATGGCGGATCCGCCGCGGCCGCGTCGAAGCGGCGAAGGCGTCGACCATCGGGCCGACCGCGTCGAGGGTGACGCCGACGACGGCGATGGTCTCGGGGGTCTCGGTCATGATCTCTCCTCGGGAGTGGAACGGGTGGGGCGTGCCCCACCCGCGAGAGCGGCGGTCAGCGGTAGAGCGGCACCACGCCGAGGAAGAGTGCCGTCGAGACGAAGATCGCGAAGATCACCAGGGTCCAGCCGAAGCAGGCCTTCTGCCATTCGCCCATGTCGAGACCGGTCATCGACAGGAGCAGGTAGATGAAGGCGGTGAGCGGGCTCAGAGCCTGACTCAAAAGCCTACTTCCGGGCGAGGCGCCTGATGCCGAGCTGG
>CALFRR010000203.1 GCA_937919435.1 uncultured Alphaproteobacteria bacterium
GGTCAGGTCGAGCCAGGTCTTCGGGCGCTGCGCCTCCGGCAGCATCTGGGTGTTCACCGAGAAGGCGGTGGCGACCACGGTGAACGGCGTCCACTTGCCCTTCGAGCGGACCTCGGGGACGATCTTGTCGGCGTCCTTCGGCGTATAGGCGTCGAACAGCGTCGGATTGGCCTGCAGGATCTCGCTGCCCACCGACCACAGCACGTCGGCGCCCGCCCGGCCCTTCTCGGCCTTCAGTCGGTTGATCAGCTCGCCGGCTCCCGCCTTGACCAGTTCGACCTTGATTCCGGTCGCCTTCTCGAACGGCGGGATCACCTTGTCGACCAGTTCCTGCGGCGCGGCGGTGTAGATCACCACCTTGTCTTCCGCGGCGGCTGCGTGTCCGAGCCCGATCAGGGCCGCCAGGCCGAGGAGGAGCCTCTTGTCCATCGTTCGTCTCCCTTTTCTGCGCATCCTCTGCCGGGTTGCGCTTGTGACGAATTTGTGACGGACGGATGAACGAGATCAAGCCTTTCCTTCGTCGGCTCAGCAATTTGCGACGATTTGCTTCCGGTCTGTTGCGCGATTTCCCCCGCCGGATCGGCGCTCAGGCCCCGATCCGGGCGGCGCCGGCCTGGGCGGCGATGGCGAGGCGGGTGACCCGCAGTGCGTGGCCCTCCGGCATCGCGGTCGCGGTCCGTGCGCCGACGTCGTCGAGGAAGCGGCGGAAATAGCCGAGTGTCTCGCCGCTCGCGTCGACGTGGCGGGTGCCGTGCCGGTCGCAGAGGAAGAGGTGATCGGTGCCGGGCCGGCCGGCGACGTCGACGTACTTGCGCAACTCGATCCAGCCCTCGGTGCCGAGCAGGAACAGCCGGCCGTCGCCCCAGGTCGGCAGCCCGTCCGGTGTGTACCAGTCGACCCGGACGAAACCGGAGGCGGAAGGCGAGCGCAGCAGCACCTCGCCGTAGTCCTCGAAGGCCGGGACGTCGGCGACCGCGTGATTGGCGACCGCGCTCGACACGATCTCGGCGTCGGCCGACCCGGTGAAGTGGAGGAACTGGTCGATCTGGTGCGAGGCGATGTCGACCAGGATGCCGCCGTAGGCCGCCGGGTCGAAGAACCAGTCGGGGCGGATCGACCGATTGAGCCGGTGCGGACCGAGGCCGGTGGTCTGCACCACCCGTCCGATCGCCCCTTCCGCCACCAGCCGCGACGCCGCCTCGCAGGCCCGCACCACGAACCGTTCGGAGAAGCAGATCGAGAAGATCCGCCCGGTCTCCCGCGCCACCGCTTCGATCTCGGCGACGTCGGCGAGGGTGGTCGCGCCGGGCTTGTCGACCATCACGTCCTTGCCCGCCCGCATCGCCCGGACGGCGATCGCCGGCCGGTCGCGCGGGATCGCCGCCGAGACGACGAAGTCGATCGAGGGGTCGTCGAACAGCCGGTCGCGTTCGATCGCCGGGATCGTCGGAAACCGCTCGCGAAACCCCTCGAGCACCCGCGGATCGCTGGTCCGCGGGCAGTATCCGACGCATTCCGCCCCGGCCGCGATCGTTTCGCCGACCAGATGGTAGACGTGGCGATGGTCGAGACCGATCGCGGCGAAGCGCAGAGGCCGGGTCATGACGCCACCTTCACCATGCCGCCGCTGCGGCCGGCTTCGATCAGCGCGTCGATCAGTCGATGGACCTTCAAGGCCTCTTCACCGGTCACCTTCGGCGCCCGGCCGTTCCGGATCGCCTCGACGAAGTCGGCCATCACCGCGCGGTGGTAGTCGTGCGGGAAGGCCATCGGATCGGCACCGGTGCCGCCGGCGCTGCGGTCCGGCTCGATGTGCACCCGCCGGCCGTCGTGGTACTGGACCAGGAGTTCGGTGCCGCGCAGTGCCGCGGTTCCCTTCTCGCAGGTGATGACGATCTCCTCGGGGAACCCGGGATAGGCGGCGGTGGTCGCGTCGATGGTGCCGAAGGCACCGTCGGCGTAGCGGGCCGCGGCGCAGACCATGTCCTCGGTTTCCATCCGGTGGACCGAGGTGGTGGTGGCGAAGCCGGCGACCGCGGCGATCGGCCCGGCGAGGCTGAGCATCAGGTCGAGGGTGTGGATGCCCTGCGAGACCAGCACGCCGCCGCCGTCGCGGGCGAAGCTGCCGCGCCCCGGCTCGTCGTAGTAGCTCTGCGGCCGCCACAGACGGATGATCGTCGAGCATCCGACGATCCGTCCGAGTTCGCCGCTGGCGAGGATCGTCGACAGCCGCTGGCCGGCGGGACGGAAGCGGTGTTGCAGCACCACGCCCATCGTCACCCCGGCGGCGCGACAGCCTTCGACCAGTTCCACCGCGCGGGCGGTGGAGACGTCGAGCGGCTTCTCCATCAGCACGTGCTTGCCGGCCCGGGCGCAGGCGAGCCCGATGTCGCGATGGGTGTTGGCCGGGCTGAACACGGCGACCGCATCGACGGTGTCGTCGTCGAGGATCGTCTCCAGTCGGTCACAGAGCGGGAAGTCGAAGCGCTCCGCGAAAGCGGCACGCCGCGACGCGCTGGGGCTGAAGGCGTGGGCCACCTCGACCCGGTCGGCGAGATCGACCAGTCCTCTGGCGTGCGGAGTGACGGCCATGCCGAGGCCGACGATGGCGATACGGGTCTTCTGCACGGCTCTCGTTCCTTCCGTGAGGTGTGAGCGCGGCGGCCCCGGTCAGGGGCCGAGCAGGGCGACCGGCAGCAGCGTGAACGCCGGCACGAAGGTGACCAGCATCAGCACCGCGATCAGCGCCAGAGTGAACGGGGTGACCGCACGGAAGGTCTCCGTCTGGTTCGCGCCGCCGACCCGGGCGGTGGTGAAGACCAGCACGCCGAGCGGCGGGGTCAGCGCCCCGATCACCAGATTGATCACCAGGACGACGCCGAACTGGATCGGATCGAAACCGGCGGCGACCACCAGCGGCACCAGGATCGGCACCAGGATCACCATCGAGGCGATCATCTCCATGAACAGGCCGACCACCAGCAGGAAGCCGTTGATCGCCAGCATCAGCAGCCACGGCCGCTCGACCAGTACGGCGAGGTGCTCGGCGATCGTCTGCGGCACCTGCTCGAAGGCCAGCACCCAGGCGAACGGCGCCGCGGCGGCGATGATGACGACGATCACCGCGGTGTCGAACACCGATTCCCGGATCGCCGCGACGAGATTGGCGAAGGTCAGCTTGCGGTAGAGCAGCGACCCGCAGAACAGCGCGTAGAGGAAGGCGATGGCCCCGGCCTCGGTCGCGGTGAACACTCCGAAGCGGACGCCGCCGACGATCAGCGCCGGCAGGATCAGCGCGGGGATCGCCAGACCGAGCGAGGCCATCCGCTGTTCGAGCGTCGCCTTCGGAATGTCGCCGCCGTAGCCGCGGGCGCGCGAGATCACCCAGACGGTGGTCATCAGCGCCGCCGACGCCATCAGCCCGGGGATGATCGTCGCCACGAACAGCGCCCCGACCGAGACCGAAGCGAGCGCCGCGTAGACGATCAACCCGAGGCTCGGCGGGATCAGGTTGGCGATGGTCGCCGCTGCCGCGGTCAGTGCCGAGGCGAAGGGCCGGCTGTAGCCGCGCGCCGCCATCTCCGGCACCAGCAGCTTGGCGATGGTCGAGGCGTCGGCCGTCGACGAGCCCGAGATGCCGGCGAGCATCGTGTTGGTGACGACGTTGGCCTGACCGAGGCCGCCGCGCAGATGGCCGACCAGCTGCATCGCCAGATCGACCAGCCGCGGTGTGATGCCGCCGGCGTTCATCACCGCCGCGGCCAGGATGAAGAACGGAATAGCGAGCAGCGTGAACGAGTTCAGCGACGCCGCCATGTTCTGGGAAATGGTCATCATCAGCATCGGGCCGAACGGCGCGAAGGCCGCGAAGGTCCCGAACGACAGTGCGAAGGCGACCGGCACGCCGATCGCGATCGAGACGACGCCGAACAGCACCAGCACGATGCCGCTGGTGTCCTGATCGTAGACCAGCGGTCCACCCCAGCGCACCGCGGCGTAGAGCACCAGTCCGGTCGCCACCAGTCCGGCCCCGGTGGCGAGGGTGCGACCCGGCTTCGGCCAGAGCAGGAAGAACAGGTTGAAGAACCCGCCGACCGGCACCGCCATGAAGAAGAACTTCATCGGCAGTTGCAGCGCCGGCGAGGCCGAGATCACCCGGGACATGTAGTCGTAGCCGTGCACCACCAGCATGATGCTGCACGCGGCGACCACCGCGTGTCCGAAGAACTCGAAGGCCGCGCGCGAGCGCGGCCCGAGAAGTCGGAGGACGACGTCGATCGAGATGTGCGCCTCGCGCCGCGTCGCCACCGCCATGCCGAGGAACACCGCCCAGCCGAACACCCAGGTCGCCAACTCCTCGGGCCAGGGCAGGCCGGAGTTGAAACCGTAGCGCAGGGTGACCTGCAGGCTCGCCACCCCGACCGCGACCAGCATCAGTCCGACGCTGGCCGCTTCCAGGAGGCGCTCGAGGATCGTCCCGACGTCCGTCGTGCGGACGCCGTGCACCCGCGTCGCGGTGCCCGTCTCGGCATCGTTGCTCATGTCGACCTGCTCAGGCGGCGGCGCGGATCGCGGCGATCATCTTGGCCGTTTCGGGGCTCTTTTTCCCGAACTCGTCGTAGAGCGACGACGTCGTCTGCTCCATCTTGGCGAGTTCGGCGGCCGGAAGCTCCGTCACCTTGACGCCGAGCGTCTTCAATTGCTCGAGCGTCTCCGCTGCCTTGGCCCTGTTGACCTTGCGCTGTTCGGCGAAGGCCTCCTTGGCGGTCGAGCGGACGATCTCGCGCAAGTCTTCCGGCAGCTTGTCGAGCCAGGCGGCGTTGACCCGGACCGCCTTGGGCAGGAACCAGTGGCCGGTCAGGGTCAGATACTTGGCCTGTTCGTGGAACTTGAAGCCGACCACCGAGAACACGTCGGAATCGATCGCGTCGATGATGCCGGTCGACAGCGCCGAATACTGCTCGCTGTAGGGCAGGGGGGTCGGCGCGGCGCCGAGCAGGGTCCAGAAGTCGACCCAGATGCGCAGCTGCGGCACCCGAATCTTGACCCCCTTGAGGTCGGCGAGCGAGCCGATCGGCTTCTTGGTCAGGATGTGGCGGAAGCCGACCTCGCCGTAGTCGACGAACTCGACGCCGGTCTTGGCCCGGGCGATGTCGGAGCACTGGCGGCCGAGCGGCCCCTGCAGCACCGCATCGACGTGCTTCTCACTCTTGTAGATGAAGCCCGGGGCACCGCCGAAGGCGGCGATCTCCGGAGCGATCGCTTCTTCGGAATCGGGGCCGGCGGTGGTCACCTGGATGGTGCCGATGCGGTTGCCCTCGAGCAGTTCGGCGAGGCCGCCGAGCTGCGCCGCCGGGAAGTGCTGCGCGTCGATGCGGCCGCCGCTCTTGCTGTTGAGAGCGTTCTTCCAGGCTTCGAAGGCGTTGGTGATCGGCGTTCCGATGCCTTCGGTGTGGGCGATCTTGCAGACGAACTTGCTCGCCGCTCGGCTGCCGGTCAGCAGCGCCGGCATGGCCAGTGCCGTCGCACCGGACGCGATGAGGGCGCGGCGGGTGAGCGAAGGCCCGCTGATGGCGTTCTTCATGATGTTTCCTCCCGGGACGATGGAGCCGGCGTGCCGCCTTGGATCTGCTCTCGTTGTCCCAGTATGGAACCATACCGGCATGACGAAGCCCGTCAACGGCATTTGTCGCTGCCGGGTTTCTCTCCGCTCGGAAACCCGCCGCGGCTCTGCCGAATGCCCGAAAACAACGGAAGCCCGGCCGTCCCGTCCGCCGGTACCAACCGGATCTCCGGCCGACACCCGCCACACCGCCGCAGCGGTCCGGAGTTCAGGCGAACACGGTGTCGCCGCTCTCGAAGCCGAGGCCCGGATGTGGGTCGAACCGCACCACGCCGACCCGTGCCCGCGCACCGACCGCCCGGGCGATCGTGGCGACGCCCTGATTGCCGAACCCGGCGCACAGTTCGATCGCCGTCACCCCGCCCTCGACCGCCGCGACGGCGGCGGTGGCGGCTTCCGCATAGGTCTTCACGCCGACCACCCGCAGGCGGACGATCGGCGTCTCGACGACCGTCGTGTGGAGGGCCGGATCGGCTTCGGGGGCGATGAAGATGAAGACGGCTTCGATCGACATGATCGGATCTCCTCGAGGGGCTCGGGATCGGTCGGGTTTCCGAGGCGATCCCATCCGGGTGTCGGCACCCGGCCGGCGCGAAGTCGGACCGGGTGCGGGGGTGCCGATCTCCGGCTCAGACCACTGCCACGATCGGGTCGGCGAGGATTTTTTCGAACTCCGCCATGAACTTAGCCGCCGGAGCGCCGTCGATCACCCGGTGGTCGTGGGTGAGCGAGAAGCCGGTCACCGGGCGGATTTCCACCCGACCGTCGACCGCGACCGGCCTGTCGACCGTCCGGCCGACCCCGAGGATCGCCACCTGCGGCAAAGCCACGATCGGCGTGAAGTGATCGACCGATCCCCACATCCCTTCGTTGCTGAGGGTGAACCCGGCTCCGCCGAAGTCGGCTTCGACCAGGGTTCGCGCCCGCGCCTTCGCGGCGAGCGCCCGGGTGGTGGCCGCGATCTCGTCGATCGGCCGTCGATCGACGTTCCGGACCACCGGAACCACCAACCCGTCCTCGACCGCGATCGCCAGACCGATGTCGACGTCGCGCATCAGCAGCACGTCGGTGCCGTCGAAGGTGGCGTTCAGCTCCGGCACCCGGACCAGGGTGCGGGCGGTGATCCTGAGCAGCAGGTCGGTCAGCGAGACGCGGTGCTCGTCGTCGCGGCTCCGGTTGATCCGGGCGCGCAGATCGAGCAGCGCGGAGACGTCGAGCGAGACGTGCTGGGTGACGCAGGGCACCGCCGCATGACTGGCGCTCATCGCCGCGCCGATCGCCCGGCGCATCGCGGTGAAGGGGACGCGGCGCAGGACCCCGGCGGTGTCGTTGGCGGGTGTCGGAACGACGGTCCCGGCCGCTGCCGGAGCGGCCGTGGGCGGCGGCGGCGGCGCGGCGGGCGTGCGGGCGGTGAT
>CALFRR010000204.1 GCA_937919435.1 uncultured Alphaproteobacteria bacterium
CGCAGCGCCACCACCGACTGGCGGCCCGGCGAGTGGGGCCGGCTCGGTGCCACCATGACCAGCGCCGCCGTGGTCGAAGCCGCCAACCAGTACGCCGACGTCGTGCTGATCGGCCTGCTCGCCGGCCCGGCCGTCTCCGCCGGTTGGTTCGTCGCGATCCGCATCGCCAACGTCTTCGGCATGCTGACCAGCGGCCTGCACAACTATACTGCCTCGCGCGTCTCCGCCCTCTACTGGGCCGATCGCCACGACGAGTTGCAGGCGCTGCTGATCCGGGTGATGAGCCTCGCCCTGGTGCTGGTCGCCGCGACCCTCGGCCTCGTCGTGTTCGGCGGATCCTGGTTCCTGTCGCTGTTCGGCGAAGCCTATCGCGACCAGTATCCGCTGTTGCTGGTGCTCTCGGGAGTGACCGCCTTCGCCACGCTGGCCGGTCCCGGTCCGCTGCTGATGCTGACCACCGGGCGCGAGAACACCTACCTGAAGCTGATCGCCACGGCGCTGGTGCTGCGCGTCGTCCTGATGGCGGCACTGGTGCCGGCCTTCGGATTGTGGGGAGCGGCGGCGGCGCTGGTGGCGGCGGTGGTCCCGCCGGTGATCGCGGTGACCGCGTTGTGCATCCGCCGGATCGGCGTCGATCCCTCGGTCGTCGCGGTGTTCGCCCACCTCGTTTCGCGGCAGGTCACGACTCGTTGACTGTAGCCGTCGAAAATTTACTCGCGATCGCGCCGATTCACACTTTGGTTCGCTTGCTTCCCTAGCGTCTTCCGGCAAGTTCATCGGTGATGAAGAACCACATGGGACATGTTCTCGAGCGGGGCGGGTCGCATCGCAACCGTAACCTCGGGCTGGAGATCGCACCGATGGACGGCGGCGAAATCGTGAGGCTCGCAGACCTGCCGATCACCAACGTCGACCTCGCCGAGGCCGCGCGCCGGATCGTCGCGATCGCCCGCCAGCGGCGGGGCAGTCGGCTGCCGCCGGTCTACCAGACCTCCGCCAACGGCCAGGTGGTGGCGCTGTGCGCCGCCGACCCGGAGGTCCGCCGTCTGTTCCTCGCCGCCGACGCCATCCATGCCGACGGCATGCCGATGGTCTTCGCCTCGCGGCTGTTCACCTCGTCGCCGCTTCCCGAGCGGGTCGCCACCACCGACCTGATCCACGAGGTGATGCGCCTTTCCGAATCCGCCGGGATCCGTTCGTTCCTGCTCGGCTCGACACCCGAAGTGAACGCCGCCGCGATCGCCAACCTGCGCCGCCTCTATCCGGGCGTGCCCGAGATCGGCGGCCATCACGGCTATTTCTCGCCGGACGAGGAGGAACGCATCGTCCGGCTGGTCGACGACTTCGCCCCCGACGTCCTCTGGCTCGGCCTCGGCGTCCCCAAGGAGCAGGCCTTCGCCCTGCGCAACCGCGAGCGTTTCACCCGGGTCGGCGTGATCAAGACCTCCGGCGGGCTGTTCGACTTCGTCTCGGGCCGACGCAGCCGGGCACCGGTGATCATGCAGAAGCTCGGCTTCGAATGGAGCTGGCGGGCCCTGCTCGAACCGCGGCGTCTCGGCCGGCGCTATCTCGAGACCAACTGGACGGCACTGCGTCTGCTCGTCACCCGTTCGGGCTGAGCCGATGCGCGTCGACCGACCGATCCTCGCGGCCGTCCTCCTCGCCGCGACCCTGGCGGGACCGGCGGCGGCCGGAACCCCGGACTGCCCGATCGCCCCCGGCGATCCTCTGTCGCGCGGCATTTCGCTGGTCGGCTGGTTCGACGACACCCCGGCCCGCCCGCCCGAGCCCCGGCTTCTCGCCGACCTCGCCCGGCGCGGCCTGACCCACGTCCGCCTGCCGGTGCGCGCCGAGACCGTCTCGCCGCGCTTCGCCGCGGAGGACACGATCGATCGCCGTCGTCGCGATCTCGCCGCCGCTCTCGACCGGCTGCTCGGCCTCGGCCTCGCGGTGGTCGTCGACCTGCACGGCGGCGAGCGCTTCCAGCGCCTCCTCGCCGAGGATCCGGTCGCCGGTGCCGCCGCGGTCGCCGAGGCCTGGCGCGGCCTCGCCCCGCTGGTCGCGACCCGTCCGCCGGGCCGGGTCTTCGCCGAGATCCTGAACGAGCCGCCGCTCGACGACGCCCGCTGGCTCGCCCTCCAGACAGATCTCGTCGCCCGTCTCGCCCCGGTCCTCGGTGCCGCCACGCCGATCCTGTCGACCGGCGGTCCGCAACGGGTCGAGCGCCTCGCCGAGAGCTCGCCGTCGGCCGCCCCCGGCGTCTGGGCGGTGCACTACTACGACCCGATGGTCTTCACCCACCAGGGTGCGGACTGGATGCGGCCGAATCCGATCGCCGACCTCTCCGGCGTCCCGTTCCCGTTCCGCGGCACCGACCCGCGGGTCGTCGCCCTCGGCCGGGCCGCCCGCCTCGCCGGCCGGACGGAGACCGCGGCCTATGTCGCCTCTCTGGCGCCGGTGGTCTGGGGCACCGCCGAGATCGAGCGCGACATGGCCCGGCTCGGCGTCTGGTCGCGGACCAATCACCGGCCGGTGGTGATCGGCGAATTCGGCGTCCTCGCCCGCGCTCCCGCCACCGACCGCCGGGCCTGGCTCGCCGCGGTCGTCGACGCCGCCGCGAAGAACTGCCTCGGCTGGACCCACTGGGAATACCGCGACGGCTTCGGCTTCCTCGATTCCGCGACCGGCCGGGTCGACGAGGCGATCCTCTCCGCGCTGTTGCCGCCGCCCGCGGCCGATCGGAGGCGGCCGTGAACCGCTCGCCGGCGCCGGTCGCCGGCTCTCGGGCCCGTGTTCCCGCCGGACGGGTGCTCCGCCCGGTGATCCTCGGCGGCGCCCTCGGATGGTATCATCCCGCCGCCGGCGACCGCGGCGTGGTGATCGCCGGCGCCCAGGGCTACGAGGATCTCTGCGCCCGTTCGGCGCTGACCGGCCTCGCCGACGCCGGCCTGCCGGTCCTCCGTTTCGACTGGCGCGACACCGGCGAGAGCCTCGATCTCGCCGCCGACCAGGATCCGATCGCCGCCTGGGTCGAGGACCTCGAGCGGGCGATCGGTTTCATGCGCGACACCGCCGGCGTCCACGAAGTGGTGGTGATCGGCTTCCGCCTCGGCGCGCTGATCGCCGCCGCCGTCACCGCCCGCACGCCGGTCGAGCGCCTCGTCCTGCTCGCCCCGCCGGCGAGCGGCCGTGCCTGGGTCCGCGAACAGACGGTCCTCGGCCGGCTGATCGACGGTGCGATCGCCCCGCTCGGCGGCCCGCTCGAGGTCGCCGGCTTCCGCCTCTCCGCCGCCGCCCGCGACGGCCTCGCCGCCATCGACCCCGCCCGGGTGACGACCCGGCCGGCGCCTCGGGTGCTGATCGTCGCCGAGGAGGGCACCGACGCGGCCGGACGCACCGCCGAAGCCTTCGCCGCCACCGGGGCCCTCGTCGAACGCATCGCCTTCGAGGGGTACGCCCGGCTGATGTGCGATCCGACCGCCTCCGAGCCGCCGCTCGCCACCTTTGCCCGCCTCACCGCCTGGATCGTCGCGCCGAAGACCGCGCCTCGGATGCCGATGGCGACCTGCGGCGGGCAACGTGCCCGCCCGCCGGCCCATCCCCACCTGATCGGTGACGACTTCGAGGAGGAGGCGATGGTCTTCGCCGACGGGCTGGTCGGCGTGCTGACCCGGCCGCGTGGCCCCTGCGATCCGGACCGGGCGGCGATCATCCTCGATTCCGGGCGCAATCACCGGATCGGCTGGGCCCGCCAGTCCGTCGAACTCGCCCGCCGGCTCGCCGCGAACGGTGTCGCCGTGCTTCGCTTCGACAATGCCGGCATCGGCGACAGCCCGCCGCGCGGCGACGGCGAACACCTGGCCCTCTACCACGCCGACGGCATCACCGACGTCGCCGCCGCCCTCGACGAGATGCAGCGCCGCGGCCACCCGCGGGTGACCCTGATCGGCGCCTGTTCCGGAGCCCATCAGGCCTTCCACGCCGCACGCACCGGTGATCCCCGGATCGCCGGGCTGGTGCTCGTCAACACGCTCTGTTTCGTCTGGTCGGCCGCCTATGCGGTCCACTTCTCCGCCTGGATGCGGGCCCGGCCGCATCAGTTCGAAGCCGAACTCCAGGCCGCCGCACGGGAACGATCGGTCGGCTCCGGCCTGCTCTCCGGCCTGATCGAGGTCGCCCGCCGCCTCGCCCGCCCGCTCGCCGCGGCGTGGCGACGACACGGACAGGCCGACTCCGCCGGTCTGGTCGAAGCCGCCTTCCGCCACTTCGCGGCCCGCGGCCTCGCCGTGTCGGTGGTGCTGTCGGTCGGCGACCGCGCGGTCGAGGAGTTCGAACTGCACACCGGCCCCGGCGGCGAACGGATCGCCGGCCTGCCCGGCCTGACCATCCTCCATCTGCCCGACGCCGACCACTCGCTGACCCCACGAGCGGCCCGCCGGATGCTCGCCGACCACGTCGTCGCCCGGTTGGCCGCCGGGCACGAGGCGATCGCCGCCGAACCGCACGCCTGACCGCGGATCCGCCACCCGGGGCCCGCACCGGCCCGTCAGGCGAAGCGGCCGATCGCCAGCCCCGCCGCCGCGGCGAGCACGAGCGTCGCCACCACCCCGAGCCGGAACACGAACAACGCCACCGCTGCGCCGAGCGCGATCGCGCAGGCGAGCGGATCGAGCGTCCCCGGCTCCGGCAGCGACAGCGAGACCGGCCCGACCGACACCACGACCGTCGCCGTGAACAGGACGTGCAGCGCGAACCACAGCGCGAGATTGCCGATCACCCCGGTGACCGCGGCGCCGATCGCCGCCAGCGCCCGCGACAGGGCCGTCTTCGCCCGCAGCGCCTCGACGTGGGGGCCGGCCAGGAAGACGAACAGGGTCGACGGCACGAAGGTCACCCAGGTCGCGAGCCCGGCGCCGACCAGCCCGCCGAGGATCGGCGGCAACCCGGCCGGCGCCCGGGCCCCGGTCATGAAACCGACCCAGGTCAGGACCAGCACCAGGGGTCCCGGCGTCGTCTCGGCGAGCGCCAGTCCGTCGAGCATCTCCGCCGGGGTGAGCCAGCCGCGATCGGCGACCACCGTCTGCGCCACCCAGGCCAGCACCGCATAGGCGCCGCCGAACCCCGCCACCGCCATCTGCGAGAGATGGAGGGCGAGCCCGACCAACCGATCCTCCGGCCCGAAGGCGATCACCGCCGCGACGATCGGCGCCGCCCACAGACCGAGCCCGACCAGCGCCGGCACCACCACGCCTCCGTCGAGCCGCCTTTGGTCGCCGCCCGCGGCCGGTTCCGGCACCGCGCCGCCCGAGAACCAGCCGAACAGCCCGGCCGCGATCACCACCAGCGGGAACGGCACCGCGAAGACGAACAGCGCCAGAAAGGCGGCGAGCGCGATCGCCACCGCCCGGCGGGTCTTCAACGTCCGGCGCGCCACCCGGACCAGCGCCTCGGCGACGATCGCCACCACCGCCGCCTTGAAGGCGAAGAAGATGCCGGCGAGCCACGCCGCATCGCGATGAGCGGCGTGGAGCAGGCAGAGCCCGATCATCACCACCAGCCCCGGCAGCACGAACAGCCCACCGGCGACCAGCCCGCCGCGGGTGCCGCCGACCAGTCGGCCGACGTGGGTGGCGAGTTGCTGGGCTTCCGGCCCCGGCAGCAGCATCGCGAAGTTCAGGGCGTGCAGGAACCGCGCCTCGTCGATCCAGCCGCGCCGGTCGACCAACTCCCGGTGCATCAGGGCGATCTGTCCGGCCGGACCGCCGAAACCGAGACAGCCGATCGTGAGGAAGGCGCCGGCGATCTCGCCGAGGCTCGGGGTCGGGCGGGCGGCGATCGGCTCGGTCATCGGGTCGTCCCGGCTCGGAGGGAAACGCGAGCGGAGCCGAAGCCGGCGGCCGGGTCAAGCCCGACGCTCGTCCGCCGGCCGGTCATCCGCCGTCCCGATCCGACAGGCCCCGACTGTTCCGCCGCCACCGGCGTGCTATGCGGAAGGTCGACGCGACATCGCCGGATTCGCCGGAGGATCGGCGACACCGGCCCCTCTCGCACCGACACTCGGAGGTCACGTGGTGAGCAGCGATTCCTCGGGCGAGATCCGCCCTCAGCTCGGCCGGCGCGACTGGATCGACGAGGCCCGCCGCCTGCTCGTCGAAGGTGGAATCGCCGCGGTCAAGGTCGACGGCATCGCCCGGCGTCTCGACGTCACCCGCGGCAGCTTCTACTGGCACTTCGGCGGCCGCGAGGATCTCCTCGACGCGCTGCTCGCCGACTGGCGCGAACGGGCGCAGGACCCCTTCGCCCGCACCTTCGCGGAAGCCCAGGGCACGCCGGAGCAGCGGATCCGCGCCTTCTTCGAGGTCTGGCTCGACGAGGCGCGCTTCGACCCGGATCTCGAGTCGGCGATGCGCGACTGGGCGCGGACCTCGCCGGTGGTCGACCGGGCGGTGCGCGAGGTCGACACCGACCGGCTCGGCTGGCTGAGCCGCCTCTACGCGGCGCTCGGCTTCGGCGCGCTCGAGGCGGACGTGCGCGCCCGCGTCGTCTAC
The DNA here is from genome assembly GCA_937919435.1 of uncultured Alphaproteobacteria bacterium. Classification (GTDB taxonomy): domain Bacteria; phylum Pseudomonadota; class Alphaproteobacteria; order Rhizobiales; family Ancalomicrobiaceae; genus Siculibacillus. The sequence goes on from CALFRR010000204.1 coordinate 6,549, forward strand.
TACCACCAGGTCGGGTACTACGCGCTGCGCATCGCCGAATCCGGAGAAGAGCGCCGACAGCTGTTCCCGACCTATTTTCGGGTCCTCACCGGCGCCCGACTGCCGATTTCAAACGATCCGGACGAATCCTGACCCCCCCGGCCGCTGCTTTCGCCCCGCTTGCCGCATTTCCCTACACACGTGTATCGTGCCGCGCCCCGACGCCGAGGAACGCTCGAGAGAGCGGTCGGATCGTCTGATCTCGGCGCCGGCACGCGACGCGACCGCCCACGGGTCCGCGGTCGCACCAGGGAGTTCGCCTTCATGACCACCACGCTCAAGAGAAGCCTGCTCGGCCTCGGCTTCGTGCTCGCCGCGGCGCCGGCCTTCGCTCAGGACATCACCATCGCCGTCGTCGGCCCGATCACCGGCCCGCTCGCCACCATCGGCGAGCAGCAGAAGCGCGGTGCCGAAGCCGCCGCCGCGGTGATCAACGAGGCCGGCGGAGTCGCCGGCAAGAAGATCAAGATCGTCGTCGAGGACGACCAGTGCGACCCGAAGCAGGCGGTGACCGTCGCCAACCGGGTCGTCGGCAACCAGATCAAGTTCGTCGCCGGTCACGCCTGCTCGGGCGCCTCGATCGCCGCCGCCGACGTCTACGCCGAGAACGGCGTGCTGATGGCCACCCCGGCCTCGTCGAACCCGGTGCTCACCGACAAGGGCTATCCGACGATCCTGCGCCTCTACACCCGTGACGACGCCCAGGGCGCCTTCATCGGTCCGTGGATCGCCAAGACCTACGCCGGCAAGAAATTCGCGGTGCTGCACGACAAGGGCGCCTACGGCAAGGGCCTCGCCACCGTCGTCCGGGACACCGCCGGTGCGGCCGGCCTCAAGGAGGCGTTCTTCGAGGGCCTGAACGCCGGCGAGAAGGACTACACCGCGGTCGTCTCCAAGCTGAAGGCGGCGGGCATCGAGGTGGTCTACTTCGGCGGGTACCATTCCGAGGCCGGTCTGATCCTGCGCCAGGCGGCCGACGCCGGCTACAAGTTCACCCTGATCATGGGCGACAGCCTCGCCACCGCCGAGTTCTGGTCGATCTCCGGCCCGGCCGGCGAAGGGACGCTGTTCACCTTCCCGTCCGATCCGCGCCGGTCGCCCTCCGCCACGGCGGCGCTCGCCAAGTTCAAGGAACAGAAGTTCGAGCCGGAAGGCTTCACCCTGTTCTCCTATGCGGTGGTCCAGGCGGTCGCCGAGGGCATCAAGCGCTCCGGCGCCGTCGACGCGACCAAGGTGGCGAACGCCCTGAAGGACGGCAAGCCGTTCGAGACGGTGATCGGCACCCTCTCGCTCGACAAGAAGGGCGACATCGCCAAGCCGACCTTCGACATCAACAAGTGGCACGAAGGCAAGTACGCACCGATCGCCCAGTGATCGGGCGTTCGACCGGATCGGCCATGGATCGGGGCGGTGCGCGGCACCGCCCCTTTTCGTATCTCCCCCACGGGGGCGGCCCGGTCGGCTCTCGGCCGTCGGCGTCAGTGCACCCGGCCGAACACCTCGCGTGACGACAGGCGCGGCGAGGCGAGACCGCCGCGCAGATGCGGCGGCACCACGATGCCCAGCCCGGCCGCCGCATCCGCCAGGATCTCGGCGAAGAACCGCCCGAGGTTGCTCGGCACCAGGAGATCGAAGCCGTCGCGCCCGTCGATCGGCCGGCGGGCGAGATGGACCAGCACCCCCTCGCCCCGCGTGGTGGCGAACCCGTCGAGCGGAAAGGCCCGATCGCCGAGATCGAGCGGCAGCAGGCGGGCGAGCAGTTGCCGGCGGCCCTCGCCTTCCACCCGGAAACCGGTGTGGGCCGCGGTCTCGACGTGGACCGCATGGCCGCTCGACGACGGAACCGGCGGCAGCACGGCGCCGTCGGCGACGATCAGCACCCGTCGCGGCGCCACCCACCAGGCCCGCCCCCAGGCGGTCGACGCCGCGTAGCGCCCGTCGGCCGGACGGGAGAGGCCGAGCGCGTCGATCATTCCGAGCAGCGAAGTCTCGCTCCAGGCGGTCAGCGACGTCACCCGGGCCGGCTGCCAGGGCAGGATCGCGAAGTCGCCGCCGGTGAGCGGCGTCATCGGATGGCGATCACCGATCGGTTCAGCCACGGACGCGCCCTCCTTCGGGATCGTGGAACACGGGGTGACGGACTTCCAGTTCGACGTGGGTGCCGTTCAGCGGATCCGACGCATGGACCCGTCCGCCGATCCGACGGGCTCCCTCTTCCAGGAGGCCGAGTGCGATCGTACGCCCGA
>CALFRR010000205.1 GCA_937919435.1 uncultured Alphaproteobacteria bacterium
AGCAACGCACCGGCATAGGCGCGGCTGCCGACCTTGGCTTCGGTCTCGGCGGCGTCGAGCAGCCGGACGGGCGCACCGCGTTCGCTCCACTGGCGGGCCCGTTCCTCGAGTTCGCGCACTCCGGCGGCGCCGACGCCGCAGTGGAGGGTACCGCTGTTCAGAGCCTCGCAGTCGATGCCGAGCTTCTCGACCAGGGCGAAGACGTCGCGCGGGCCGTTGCCGAGCAGGGTCAGCAGGCGCTCGCCGTAGATCGGGCCGAGCACGTCGAGGAACACCTTCGGCAGCACCCACTGGGCCGGGTTGACCAGCCCGACGTTGCGGCCCGCCCCGCCCCAACCGATCTCCTTGGCCTCCAGCACCACCACGTCGGTGCCGCGCTCGGCCAGATGCAGCGCCGCGGAGAGCCCACAATAGCCGCCGCCGATCACCACCACGTCGGCGGTGACGACGTCCTCGAGCGACGAAGTCGCCGGGGGCGGAGGGGCGGTCACTTCCCAGAGGCCGTGCGAATGGGGGTCGTTCAGCATCTCGACAGCCTCCTCGATGGTCCGCCGCCGATCGAGCGTGCAACCGGCGGGTCATTCCGCTAAATCGGGTCCGGCGTCTTTGCCTGTGACTCGCTCCGCGTCGGAACCACCGCGGAATTCCGGGTCAAACTAGCGCCGCTCGACGAACCGGACCAACGACGTTTGATCAAGAGTTCATTCCGGAGGCGAATGACATGCAGAGCCCACGCCGCTTTCTGCCGTCGCTGTCGCTGCTCTGCGCCTTCGAGGCGGCGGCCCGCACCGGCTCGATCACCGCGGCGGCGAAGGAGCTGTCGCTGACCCAGAGCGCGGTCAGCCGGCAGATCCGGGCTCTGGAAGAGCAGCTCGAGGTCGAACTGTTCCATCGCGAGCGACAGTCGATCCGCCTCACTCCGGGCGGGGAGACCTATGCCCGCGAGGTGCGCGACGCGCTGCGCAAGATCGGCGCCGCCTCGCTCAATCTGAGAGCCAATCCGTTCGGCGGCACGCTGACGCTCGGCGTCCTGCCGACCTTCGGGGCGCGCTGGCTGACGCCGCGGCTGCCGCGCTTCCTGGCCCTCAATCCCGGCATCACCGTCCATCTGTTGACCCGGGCCAACGACTTCGACTTCGATCTCGAGCCGATCGACGCGGCGGTGCGGTTCGGCGACGGCGACTGGGCGGGGACGGAGGCGGTGTTCCTGCGGGCCGAGACGGTGGTGCCGGCGTGCAGCCCGGCGTTCCGCGCCGATCACGACTTCCGCCGGGCGAGCGACCTCGGCAAGGCGCCGCTGCTGCACATGACCACCCGGCCGGATGCCTGGGAACAGTGGCTCGCCCATCACGGGGTGGCGTTCGACACGATCCACGGGATGCTCGTCGACCAGTTCGCGGTCGCCGCGGAAGCCGCGGTCGCCGGGCTCGGAGTGGCGCTGCTGCCGGAGTTCCTGATCGAGGAGGAACTGCGCACCGGCCGCCTGGTCCTGGCGATCGATCTGCCGATGCGCCATGCCGACGCCTATCATCTGGTGTGGCCGCGCGAACGGGCGAGCCATCCGCCGCTCCAGGCCTTCCGCGCCTGGATCCTGGCGGAGACCGCCGACGACCGGCGTCGCGGCGCGCGCGGGCGCGACGAGGCGGTCCACGATCCGATGTGATCGGGCCGTTGTGATCGGGGCCGGTGCGGCAGGAGGCTCAGGACTCGGCGGGCGCGTCGTAGCGGATCCGGTAGCCGACCCCGGGCTCGGTGACGATCAGCTCCGGCGCCGCCGGATCGCGTTCGAGCTTCTGGCGGATCTGGCCGATGAACACCCTGAGATACTGGGTGTCCTCGGTGTGGCCGGCGCCCCAGACGCGGGCGAGCAGGGCGCGGTGGGTCAGCACCCGGCCGGAGGCGCGCATCAGGTGGGCGAGCAGGTCGAATTCCTTCGGCGTCAGCTTCACCGGTTCGCCGGCCCGGGTCACCCGATGGGCGTCGAGATCGACCGAGAGGTCGCCGCAGGTCAGGATCGACGCCTGGACGCCGCCGCCGCCGCTCGCCCGGAGCGCCACCCGGATGCGGGCGAGCAGTTCGCCGATGCCGAACGGTTTGGCGACGTAGTCGTCGGCGCCGCGGTCGAGGGCGGCGATCTTCTCGGCCTCCTCGCCGCGGGCTGAGAGCACGATGATCGGCGTGTCGACCTGACGGCGGACCAGGGCGATCACCTCCTTGCCGTCCATGTCGGGAAGACCGAGATCGAGCACCACCACGTCGGGCGCGTGGGCCCGTACCGCGGCGAGGCCTTCGGCGCCGTCCATCGCCCGGATCACGTCGTATCCGGCCGCCGCCAGGGCGGGTTTCAGGAAGCGCTGGATCTGCGGTTCGTCGTCGACGACGAGGATCTGCGGGCGGCGTGTCATGGTTCGCCGGCCTCCTTCGGGGGTGGTTCGCCGGCCGGATCGATCGGCAGTTCGAGGGTGACGCGGGTGCCGCGGCCCTCCGGCGTCGGGCTCTCGGCGGTGATCGTCCCGCCCATCGCGCCGATCACCCGGCGGGCGATGGCGAGACCGAGGCCGCCGTGGGTCTCGGGCGACGGATCGGGGGTGCGGGTCTGCGCCCGGACGAACAGGCGGACGATCTCCTCGGGGGTCAGGCCGCGGCCGCGGTCGGTGATCGCGACGACGATCCGCTGCCCGTCGCGGGTCACCCGGAGGTCGATCGGGGCACCCGGCCGCGACGCCTTCGCGGCGTTGTCGCCGAGGTTGAACACCACCTGCTCGAGCAGCGTCGCCTCGCCGCGGATCGCCGTCGGCGGGGTGTCGATACGGACCCGGATCGGGTTCGACGGATGGACGCGGCGCAGATGTTCGGCGGCGGCGGCGACCGGGTCGGCGGGGTCGACCCAGTCGCGGCGCACGTCGAGACCCGCCTCCAGCCGGGTCATCGCCAGGAGGTCGGCGACGAAGCGCGACAGCCGGTCGGTCTCCTCCTCGATCGCGGCGAGCAGATCGGCACGGTCGGCCGGTTCCATCTGGTCGCCGAGCTGGCGCAGGCTGGTGACCGAACCGAGGATGGTGGCGAGCGGCGTCCGGAGATCGTGGGAGATCGACGACAGGAGCGCCGAGCGCAGTCGCTCGCGGTCGGCGGCGGCCTGGGCGATCGCCCGGTCGGCGGCGAAATGGGCGCGCTCGAGCGCCGTCGCCGCCTGATCGATCAGCGCCGGCAGGGCCTGTTCCCGCGCCCGGTGCCGACGGTGCGGACCCGGCCCGAGGCCGATCACCGCGACGATGCCGCCGGCGGTGATCAGCGGGCGGAACTCGAAGCGGGGGGAGGGGGCCTCGCTCGGCCGGCCGGTCGCATAGACCTCGTCGATCAGGCGCAGCTCGTCGGCGGTCGGGGTCACCGGATCCGGCCAGGATTCGACGGCGGCGCCGGCCTCGTCGAGCCGGTCGACGAGGATCGCCGTACCGTCGATCGCGGCGGCGATCCGGCGGACCGCGAGCGCCCGGATGCCGTCGAGATCGGTGGTGACCGCGATCCGTTCGGCGAAGTCGTGCAGCAACGACAGCGTCTCCGCCCGTTGCCGGGCCTCGTCGGCGGTCTCGCGCAGCCGGCCGGCGAGCACGCCGGTCAGTACCGCCGCCGCCAGGAACACCCCGAGGGCGAAGACCTCGCGCGGGTCGGCGACGTCGAAGGTGAAGGTCGGTTCGACGAAGAAGAAGTCGTAGGCGAAGAACGAGCCGAGCGCCGCGGCGAACCCGCTCCACGGGCCGAAGGCCGCCGCCGCCGCCAGAATCGCCACCAGGAAGACCGAAACGACATAGGCGGACGGAAGCGTACCGATCAGCCGATGGCCGACCACCATCGCCAGCGCCACCGCCGCCGCGGCCCCGGCGAGGGCGAGCGGCAACCCGCCGGAGGATCCGCGACCCGCCGTTCCCGTGCCGATGTCCGACCTTCCGGTCATTTCCGTCTCCTCGCGCCGTCCGGCCATGATGACGCCCGACGCCGCCGGGCGGAACCCGGAAGTGCCTCGAGAATCGCGATCCTTACGGGATCTTTATGTCGAGCTCCGCGGTTCTGCATCGCATCCTTATGCGTCGCACAGCATCTCTCGCCGAGAACGAAACCGAGGCGGTGCCGGTCCTCTCCTCCGACCCGAGGTCGGAGCCCATCCCCCGGGGGCTCCGAGACCGGTACCGCCTCTCGCTCCGGATGGAAGATGACCGATATCGACATGTCCGCCCTATCGTCCGTCGCCCGCCTCGACGTCGCCGGAACCGGCGCCGCCGCGGCCGGAGAGGTGCGGGAGGAGGCACGAACCGAGACGACCACACCCGGCGGCGCGCCGGCTCCGGCCCACGGAGCCCGGGAGGCCGGCATGATGGCGGCGCTCGGCGTGGTCTTCGGCGACATCGGCACGTCACCGATCTACACCCTCGACACCGCCTTCAAGAGCGGCGTGGTGTCGGCGGATCCGGCGAGCGTCGTCGGGTTCCTGTCGCTGATCGTCTGGTCGTTGTTCGCGGTGGTCGGCGTCTGGTACGCGATGCTGATCATGCGGGCCGACAACCACGGCGAAGGCGGCATCTTCGCACTGATGGCGCTCGCCGGACGGGCGGCGCCGGCTCGGGCGGCGGCGATCGCGGTCGCCGGCATGCTCGGTGCGGCGCTGTTCTACGGCGATGCGGTGATCACGCCGGCGATCTCGGTGCTCTCTGCCGTCGAGGGTCTCGAGATTCTGGCGCCGTCGATGGAGAGCTTCGTGCTGCCGTTGGCGCTGCTCATCCTGACCATGCTGTTCGCCGTCCAGAAGGGCGGGGCGAGCAGCGTCGGCCGGTGGTTCGGACCGATCATCCTGGTGTGGTTCGGCGTTCTGGCGGTGACCGGTGCGGCGAAGATCGTCCATCATCCCGAGGTGCTCGCCGCCTTCGATCCGCGCGCCGGCCTGCGCTTCCTGTGGGACTCCGGGCCGCTGGCGCTCGGAGTGCTGTCGGTGGTGGTGCTGGCGGTGACCGGCGGCGAAGCGCTCTACGCCGACATGGGACACGTCGGCCGCCGGGCCACCCGGATGGCCTTCGCCTTCGTCGTGGCGCCGGCGCTGGTGCTCGCCTATCTCGGCCAGGGCGCCTGGGCGATCGGCGAGATCGCCGCCGGCCGGCCGGTCGACGCGCCGTTCTTCCACATGGTGCCGGAAGCGGCGATCATGCCGCTGGTGGTGATCGCCACGGTCGCCACGGTGATCGCCAGTCAGGCGGTGATCTCCGGCGCCTTCACGCTCACCCATCAGGCCGCCCATCTCGGCTTCTGGCCGCGGATCCGGGCCCGCCACACCTCGGCGGCGGAGCGTGGGCAGGTCTACGTCGATTCGGTCAACGTCGGCCTGTTCGTCGGCGTGGTCGCGATCGTCCTCGCCTTCCCTGCCTCCGAGAAGCTCGCCGAGGCCTACGGCTTCGCGGTCACCGGGACGATGGTGATCACCACGCTGCTCGCCTTCGTGGTGGTGCGGCACGCCTGGGGCTGGTCGGCGGCGAAGGCGATCCCGATGGTCGGCGCGGCGATGGCGATCGTGCTCGGCTTCTTCGCGGCCTGCGCCACCAAGTTCATGCACGGCGCCTGGCTGCCGGTGGCGATCGGCCTCGGTCTGGTGCTGGTGATGACCGCCTGGCGGATGGGACGGGCGCGGCTCACCCAGCGGCGGCGCTGGGAGGGCGTGCCGATCCGGCTGGCCCTGTCGGCGCTGCGGAGCCCGCGGGTCGGGCACGTCCGCGGCACCGCGATCTACCTGACCGAGGATCCGACGCTGGTGCCGCGGGCCTTCCTGCACAACCTGAAGCACAACAAGTGCGCCCATCGCCAGATCGTCTTCATGTACGTGGCGACCGGCGAGGAGCCGTGGTCGAACCGCGAGGAGCGGATGTCGGTGGAGACCCTCGCCGACGGCGTGGTGCTGGTCCGGGTGGGCTTCGGCTTCATGGAGACGCCGGACGTCCCGTCGATCGTCCGCCAGATGGAGGACCTCGGCGTCCACGTCGACAAGAAGGACCTGTCGTTCTTCGTGTCGCGGTCGCGCTTCGTCGAGGGTGACGAAGGCGGGGTGTGGGAATGGCTGCGCGGCCTCTTCGTCTTCCTCTACCGCAACCAGGCCGACCCGGCCGAATACTACCGGATCCCGCCGGGCCGAGTGATCGATCTCGGGGCGCAGATCGTGCTGTGACCCCGGCCGGGCCGAGCCCGTGCCCATCGGCGGGGGGATGACCGCCCGGATTCGTCCCGCCGTTCCCCGTCGGCCGCCTCCCGGAGCGGCCGGCGGGGTCCCGTTCCCGCCGGGGGCGTCGCCAACGCCGCCTTCGGTTCTCGGCGGCGGCACCCGTCGGCGTGCCGCCGCCCTTTTTCCCGGATCGGATCCGAAGTGGCGGCGGCCGCGGATCGACACGTGGTTAAAATGCGCGGCTTCGGTGAAACCCGTAGGCGACGGGTGAGCGGTAGCGTGGCCTCGGGAGGTCCCACCATGTCGCTCTCGGCGCTCGCCACCGCACTCTCCGGGATGAAGGCCGCCGGCCGCCGGCTCGAGGTCTCCGCCTCGAACATCGCCAACGCCCGCACCACCGGACCGCTGCCCACCGACGGCGGCGGGACGACCGCCTATCGCGCGCTCGACCTGCGCCAGACCGACACGCTCGGCGGCGGGGTCGCCACCTCGGTGACCGAGCGGTCGCCGGCCTACGTGGCGCAAGCCGATCCCGGCTCGCCGTTCGCCGACGGAAACGGTCTCGTCGCCGCGCCGAACGTCGATCTCACCGGCGAGACGGTCGATCTGGTCGGAGCGAAGCTCGCCTATGGGGCCTCGGCGGTGGTTCTGAAGGTCGACGAGGAGATGTCGAAGCATCTCCTCGACACGTTCGTCTGATCCGGCGGACGGACCCGCCGGGCATCCGATCGGCACGAGCCCGTCGTCGGGATCTCCTCTCGACCCCCCGATCCGGAATGTCTTTCGAGAATCGGCACGAGCGGTCGTAGACTGCCCGTGGTCCGGCGTCCCGGGCGTACCGAGCGGTCGCCACGGACGACGAGCCGGCACGGTCGCGGTCGTCCGAGACGGCCGGTGACCGGGTCGGAAGCCGTCGGGGCGATCGGTTTCGGGGTTCACGAGCGGGACGGGGGTGCGGATGAGCGTCGATGCGGCCGATCCGTCGTCGGTTCCCGCGATCCGGGTCGATCGGCGCACCGTCGACCGCCTCGCGGCGCGTGGGGTGATCTCGGCGGCGGCGCGCGACCATGCCCTCGATCTGATCGGGCCACCGCGGCGCTGGGGTGTCTGGACGGCTCGGCTGCTGGTGGTGATCGGCACCGCACTGCTCCTCGCCGGGATCGTCGACTTCTTCGCCTTCAACTGGAACCGCATCCCGCCGCTCGCCAAGCTCGGCGGGATCGCCGGGCTGATCGCCGCGGCGAGCCTGACCGTCGCGATCGTCGGATTCGGCCGCCTCGTCTCAGACGCGGCGTCGTCGGCCGCGGTGGTGCTGGTCGGCGTCTATCTGGCGGTCGAGGGGCAGATCCATCAGACCGGCGCCGACGCCTGGCAGTTGTTCGCCGGCTGGGCCGGGCTGACCCTGGCCTGGGCGCTGCTCGCCTGTTCGTCGGCGACCTGGGCGATCTGGATCGTGGTCGCCGACGTCGCCCTGGTCACCTGGTGGAGCCAGACCCAGCCGGGTGACGGCGTCCATCATGCCGGCCGCGATCTGTCGATCGTCGCGCTGCACGGCGTCGCTCTCGCCCTCCGGGAGGTCCTCGCCGCGCGCGGGGTCGCCTGGGTGCGGCCGCGCTGGACGAGAATCGTCGTCGCGTTGCCGGCGATCGGTGCCGCGACCCTATCGGCGTTGTTCCTGATCGTCGAGATCGGCGGTTGGGGCACGGCGGCGCGACTCGCCGCGGCGGCGGTGCCGGCGACCTTCGTCCTGCTGTTCTTCGTCTATCGCGGGCTGCTGCCGGACGTCGCGGTGTTGTCCGCGACCACCCTCGCCGTCGCGGTGATCGCCGATTTCGCCCTGTTCCGGCTGGCGGTCGGCGACGGCGTCCGCTCCGACGTCGGCCTCTTCTTCCTGATGGGACTGGCGACGCTCGCGATCTTCGCCGCGGCGGTGGCCTGGCTGCGGGCGGCTTCGCGCCGGATGGAGGAACGGCCGTGACCCATGGACCCTCGATCGGCGCGGTCGATCTGCTGCGGTCCTGGCGCGACGCCGGGCTGGTGGCGCGGGAGGATCTGCCCGAGATCGCCGAGGCGATCGCCACCGCCGCGGCGAGCGACGAGCCGCCGCTCCACCTGAAGATCCTCGCCGGCGTCGGCACGCTGGTCGGCACGCTGTTCTTCCTCGGCTTCCTGGCAGCGGCGGACCTCGTCTCGTTCGAGAGCGGCGAAGGGCTCCTCAGTTGGGGAGGCGGCCTGCTGGCGGTCGGCATCGGCCTGTCGGTCGGGCTGCGACGCCTGCCGGCCGGGCTCGGCCACGACGCCGTCGCGCAGATCGCCTTCGTCGCACTGGCCCTCGGCAAGGTCGCGGCGGTCGCCGGCGCGATCCTGTTCTTCGGCGAATCGGTGCCGTGGGTCGCCACCGCGGCGCTCGTGGTCGTCACGGCCGTCACCTATCCGGTGTCGGGATCGTCGCTCGACCGGTTTCTCTCGCCCTTTGCGGTCGCCGTTTCGGTGCTCTACGAGATTCTGGAGCGGAATGCCGCCGGCCTCGCCGCCGGGCCGGGGGCGTCGCTGTTCGTGGCGGCCGCACTGGCGGTGGCCGCCGCGCTCCTGGTCTCGCATCGGGTGCCGCCGGCGCTCCGACCGATCGGTACCGCCGCGCTGGCGGCGGTGGGCACGGTGGTCGCGATCCTCACCGCCGGTCGGGATCTCGGGATCTGGGCGACCGGCGCGCCGATCGATCCGCGGCCGATCGAGGCTCTGCTCGCGCTGGCGCTCGCCGCGGCGATCGCCAGGATCGGCTTCGAGGCCGGCGCCGTGCGGCGTCCGCCGGTCGCCGCCGCGATCGGCGGCGCGGTCCTCCTCGGCTTCGCCGGGGCGCCGGGTGTGGTCTTCGCCCTGCTGCTGCTGGTGGCCGGGCACGCCCGTCACGACACGCCGATCCGGATCGCCGGTATCCTCGCGCTGCCGGTGACCCTGGTTCTCTGGTACTGGGCGCGCGACCTCGACTTCCTGGCGAAGGCGGCGGCGCTCGCCGGCAGCGGCGCGGTGCTCCTCGCGGCGCGCGGCGTGATGGCTCGGACCGGTTGGGATCGGGAGGGCGAGGCATGATCCGTCGCCTCCTCCATCTCGCCGTCGGCGCGGTGATTCTCGCGATCCTCGGTTTCACCACCTGGAGTGCGGAGCGGCTGATCTCATCCGGCGACGAGGTGCTGCTCGACCTCGCTCCGGTCGATCCGCGGTCGCTGATCCAGGGGGACTACATGGCGCTCGCCTGGGACCTGGAGCGCCGGGTGCCGGCGGTGCCGGCGACCGGAGCGACCGTGGTGCTGTCGCTCGACGCGAAGCGGGTCGGGACCTTCCGACGTTTCGTCGAGGCCGGTCCGCCGGGCGAGGGCGAACATGCCTTCCGGCTCGCCGGGCGGGCCGACGGGCGAGCGGCGGTCGAGCCGCATTCGTTCCTGTTCGAGGAAGGGCGGGCGGCGGTCTTCGCCACCGCGAAATACGGCATCTTCCGGGTCGATGCCGCCGGGCGGCACCTGCTGGTCGGCCTGGCCGACGGCGAAGGGCGGCGCATCGATCCGCGGTGACGGGGAGCCGCGGCCGGGCCGCGCTCCCCTCGGCCGTCGGCGAGGGCGCTCAGCCGTCGGTGCGGCGCTGCCGCCACATCTGGAACCCGTGATCGGCGATCGCCGTCTCGACGGTGGAACGATCGAGCTTGTAGGGCAGGTCGCGGTTGGCCTGGACGCTGCCGGTGTGCTTCCAGGGCCCGTGGCGGGCGGGAAGCCGGTGGCCGTCGGCGTCGCCGGTGAAGGCGCAGAGGCCGGAGCCGTTCGAAGACGCGAATGTGTGGATCACGGACATCGCCGGGTCTCCTTGTCGTCGGAACGATGCACCCTCCTCCGATCGGTGACCGTCGTCGGCGCCCATCATAGAGGAAAGGCGGTGCGGGCGGTGCGAAATCGGACCCCGGAAGCGATGTGGAGAGGGATGCGCGAGGGGGGGAGCGGGCGGCGCACCGCCGGCGGGTCGAGCGGTGTCGGGATCCGCGGGCGAAAGGCCGGTCGACCGACAAAAAACCCCGGCGTCGAGGATGTCCTCGCAACCGGGGTTTCGCTCGGGAGGAGCTCGTTCGATCTGCCCGCCAGTACATCCGTGGTCGGCGCGGAAGAAACGGCTCAACACCCGATGGCAGCGGACGCCGAAGGATCGGCATCCGCGGTTCTCTGAGCGTCGCGGGTCACGCATCTCGTCGATACGCGAGGGGCGTTCGGCGGGACGGATCGGTTCCGATTCCGTCCCGCCGGGCCGCGATCACGCCAGACGGAGGTTTTCCGCCGAGGACTTGCCCGAACGACGATCGGCGACGACGTCGTAGGTGATCTTCTGACCGTCGGCGAGGCCGGTGAGACCGGCGCGCTCGACCGCAGAGATGTGGACGAACACGTCACCGCCACCCGCGTCGGGGGAGATGAAGCCATAGCCCTTGGTGGCGTTGAACCACTTGACGGTTCCGGAATTCATGAGATGTCCTTTCACGGACGTAGAGACTCGAGGCGAGTACACGATGTGTATCGCCGGCTGGGCATCGATGTCGTGGAGAGCAGAAAACGGTCCGCGATGGGCGCGAAGCGCGACGCGACACCGGCCATTTCGGCCATAACTCGATGGGCGTTTGTGTAACTGCAAATCGGCCTGGAATCAAGACCCGTTGCAATTCATTCGTCGAAAGAGGTGTTCGGGAGGGGGGCGCGGGACCTTCCTCGGATGTTCCCCGTCTGCGCGTGACCTCACGAAATCGCGGTTATCCGCCGATGCCGACTGGCGTCGAGCGCCGCGATGGCCTACAGGAGAGGGAACAGGGGCGTTCGGCGATCGAACGCGCGATCCCTTCGGGGCATCCTGAAATCCCGGTCCTCGCCGTTCGCGCCGCACTTCGGCCCGAGAGCGCCGAGGACGAGTCACGCGGCTCGTCGCGGCCCTGCGCCGCGGCAGCCCTCCACCACTCGCTCGAGATCGGACAAAACGTGCAGGTTCTGGTTCGCGACAACAACGTCGATCAAGCACTCCGGGTTCTGAAGAAGAAAATGCAGCGCGAAGGCGTCTTCCGGGAAATGCGGCAGCGCCGCGCCTACGAGAAGCCGTCGGAGAAGCGCGTCCGCGAGAAGGCGGAAGCCGTCCGCCGGGCCCGCAAGGCGGCCCGCAAGCAGGCGCAGCGTGAAGGCCTCCTGCCGGCCCCGAAGCGCAAGCCGATGACCGGCCGTGGTGGTCGCCCGGGTGTCGGGATGCCGTCGGCGGCGCCGTCGGCCGAGTGATCGTGAGGCGGGCGGCCGCGCGTTCGGCCGTCCGCTCGTCCGATACACCCGCCCGAGGGCTGCGTCCTCGCGACGACCCGGAACGTCGAACAGGAGACGACCATGGCCCGCAAGCCGGCGTCAAAGAGCGAATTCGTCCTTTTCGACGTGTTCTACGAAGACGGTACGCGGCGATCGAACCGTCGTGTGCCCCGCGAGATTCTCGAGGGGCTCGACGGCGACGAGCCGGCCCGCGCCGTGCTCGAGGCGCAGGATCGCGAGATCGCAGAGCGGTCCGGGCATCCGGCGGCGAAGATCGACAAGGTGCGGCGCTCCGGCTGAGAGCGGTACCGCGCCGAGGGAGTGCGCCGCACTGCCGCGCGTTTCGGGGACATCGCCGAATCGAACGAGCCGACGACCCGAGGGGTCGCCGGCCGATCGTGCGTGCGTGGTCCGGAAGGCCGGCGGCGTCAGGCGTCGAGGCCGCCGAGTGCCCGTTCGATCGCGTCGCCGCAGCGGGTCAGCTGGTCGAGCTGGTCGGGGTCGTCGCCCGACGGGTGGGCGTCCCAGATGGCCATCTGGCGAGCCGCGATGTCCATCGCCCGGGTCTGGCGCAGACCGCGGTCGCAGGCGACCCGGAACAGACGCTCGAGCCGGCGCGCCGGATGTTCCTCGTCCGGCCGCGAGCGGTCGGCGATCTCCGGCGTGATCGACCGGACGTGCTCGAGCTCGGCGACGATGGTGGCGATCGACGTGCCGTGGAGCTTGGCGTGGTCGGCCACGACCTCTTCGAGTGAAGCCCGCAGATCCTTGTTCCCGGACATGCTCCGTTCCTTTCGTCGGTCGGACCGGCGGGGGATCCCGTCGGCCGTGTCCTGTCGATCGTGCCGGCCGACGATGGTCTTCGGCCGGCACCGCGGATGACCGCGGCTCGCCCCCACCCGGGGGCCGGGCCGGCGTTTGCCGCCGGCGGCATGGGCGCGCGCGGGGACCGGAAGGGGGAGCCCGGTCCCCGAGCGGCGCGTCACTTGCCCCAATAGGCGGCCGAGTAGATCGCCTCGACGTCGGCGACGGTCGGCTTGCCGGGGTTGGTGAGGGTGCAGGGGTCGGCGAAGGCGTGGGCGCTCATCCGGCCCAGCACCGCCTTGAACTTCGCCTCGGCGAAGTCGACCTCGTCGCAGTCCTTGAAGGTCGCGGGGATGTCGAGGCGCTTGTTGAGATCACGGATCGCCTGGGCGAGATCCTTGATGCCGAGGAGCTTCTCGACCTGCGCGTACTTCTTGGAGAAGACGCGGTTGAAGTCGATGATGTAGGGCAGCAGGATGGCGTTGGCGAGACCGTGGGTGACGCCGAACTCGCCGCCGATCTTGTGGGCGAGCGAATGGACGAGGCCCAGCGAGGCGTTGGTGAAGGCCATGCCGGCCAACGCCGAGGCGTTGTGCATGTCGTAGCGGGCCTTCTTGTTGGTCGGCTCGGCGTAGGCGACGTCGAGGTTCTCGAGCACCAGCCGGATCGCTTCGATCGCGTAGGGGTCGGTGAACGAGGTGGCCGCGGTCGAGGCGACGGCCTCCACGGCGTGGCAGATCACGTCCATGCCGGTGTTGGCGGTGACCCGCGGCGGCATCACCGTCGGCAGCACCGGATCGAGGATGGCGATGTCCGGCACCATGTCGGCGGCGACGATCGGGTACTTGATGTGGTTCTCGGTGTCGGTGATCACCGAGAAGGCGGTGATCTCGGACGCCGTGCCGCTGGTCGAGGGAATCGCGGCGAAGCGCGCCTTGTTCCGGAGCGGCGGCATCGCACCGACCGGCACGATGTCGGGGAAGGTCAGATCCGGGTGCTCGTAGAAGCACCACATGACCTTGGCGGCGTCGATCGCCGAACCGCCGCCGATCGCGACGATCCAGTCGGGTTCGAACTCGCGCATCAGCTTCGCGCCGCGGAAGACGGTGGCGACCGACGGGTTGGGCTCGACCCCGTCGATGACGATCGAGGAGAAGCCGCCCTTCTTCAGGATCTTCTCGGCCTCGTCGAGGAAGCCGAACCGCCGCATCGAGCTGCCGCCGGTGACCAGCGCGGCCTTCTTGCCCTTCAGTTCCGCGAGTTTGGACAGCGATCCCTCGCCGTAGACGATGGTGCGCGGAATGGAGAAGTTCATCACGGACATCTGTTCTCTTCCTGTTTCGGACGCATCGGCGCGAAGTCGTCGACCTCGATCCGCGCGTTCGGATCCATACGTCATACATATCGTGCGATGTGCCGAAACATGCAATACAACCGAAAATAAGGTAGATCTATCGACCGATAGGCTGCGCTTATCGATAAAACGATTGGATCGACTGGTCGTCTGATGACTACGTGGTTCTCACGAGGATCTTCGACTTGCCTGATCGATTGAATCACGCGCCTCGGAAGCCTCCGAAGAACCTGCGCTCCAATACGGAGGGAGTACTACCTATGGCCTACGCAGAGTGCCGTGTCGGACGTCGCCGGGGCGGTGTCGTGCGGTCGGGGCGGGACCGGGCCGAAGCGGCGACCGACCCCGGGCGATGGCGGTCTTCCGGCCCGGAACGACCGTGCGCCCATCGGACGGAACCTTCTCCCGATTGCATCCGGCGGGCGCTGCACTAGAGTGTGCGGCGTCGGCCGATCCCGGGGGATCGGCGGAGCGGATCTTCCGGGGGAGGACACGCCGGGAGGATCTCCGCCGGAACGGGACGCCGGCCAATCCGGGATCGACGGGACCGACCGCGATCCGGCAGGTGGGAGGTCTCCGTCATGGCCATCGCTCCCCATTCGGCTTCCGTCGTCGTGTTCGATCTTCCGGCGACGTTGCAGTTTCTCGGTTCGGTCGCTCTCGCCGAGGCGATCCAGTTCAACACCAACATGCAGTGGAAGGACTACAAGGACAGCACCGTCCTCAACGTGATCTACGCCGCCTTCCTCGGCTTCAAGGGGCGGCCCGGCTGGGTCGAGGTCGAGCAGAACTGGAACGTCATCCGCCAGCGCCAGCAGGAGCTCTGGCTGCGCCACGTCGAGACCTTCCTGAAGAAGCTGCGGGAGGGGCCGCACTCGGTGTGTCTGTTCCTGGAGCGGATGCAGGAGGTGAAGAACAGCGCGCTCCAGGGCGTGCAGGCGGTGTTCCGCGACGCCCAGCAGATCAACGCAGAGATCGCCGGCGAGACCACCAGGGCGATCGAGAATCTCGCTCTGATCAAGTGCGGAGCGACCATCACCCTGGCGGCGTTGACCGGCGGCCTCGCGATCACCGGCGCGACGGTGGCGGTGGTGGTCGAGGCCGGCGCGGTGTCGCTCGGCTACAAGGTCGCCGCCCACTTCGCCAAGGATCTCCAGCAGGCGAAGTCGGCCCAGGCGATCGCCGTCGACCTCGGCAAGAACACCGGCAAGGAGGTCGCCGAGGACAAGCTGATCCAGCCGGGGGCGGAATGGACCTTCCGTTGGCTGTTGACCCGGCCGGGGACGATCGCCTTCGCCCAGAAGCTCGGCCTGTTCGGCAACGCCACCGGGGCGATCGAGGAGTATTCCCGCCAGCTCGCCAATGCCCGCACGGTCGCCCGGCAGGCGAAGCTGACCGCCCGGATCGCCGGCAAGCAGTCGGGAATGGCCACCGCGCTGGGCACGGTGGCGACCCGGGTGGTGCCGGTGGTGTTCGCGATCAAGGACATCGTCGAGGCGGTCGACGAGTATCGGGAAGACACCCGCTGAGCGCGGGCGTCCGTCTGGGGGGCTCCCGTCCGCCGGTCAGCCGCCGGTGGCGAGGCCGCGGGTGATGCTGCCGGTCTTCGGCAGGAGCGGGATCAGGCACGCCTGGAGGGCGTGGTAGATGTCCGGCTTGCCGAAGAACGGGTCGGCATTGGGCACCAGCCGCTCGTCGAGCTGCGGGAACCAGCCGCCGTTCTCACGGTCGACGAAGCGGGTGGCGACGAAGCTCCAGATCCGCCGGTACCACGCCTCGAACTCCGGATCGTCGTCGATTCCCGCGAGGAAGGCGACGGCGCCGATCGCCTCGCAGCACGGCCACCAGTAGCGGTCGCGGATGCGCGGGGCGCCGTCCCATTCCAGAGTGTAGTAGATGCCGCCGGTCGCGGTGTCCCAGCCGTCGCCGAGGGCGCGGCGGAACAGTGCCTTCGCGGCTTCCGGCATCCAGGAATGGCGCCGCCCGCCGGTTTCCCAGAGCTGGACGAGCAGCCGCGCCCATTCCAGCGAATGGCCGGGCGTGGTGCCGTAGGGGCGGAACATCGGGCTGCCGGAATAGTCGCGGTCGACGCTCCAGTCGACGTGGAAATGTTCGGGCAGCCGCCAGTCGGCGGCGCGGGCGTGGCGATCGACGATCAGGCCGGCGATCCGCTCGGCGCGCAGCAGGAACAGGCTCTCGCCGGTCGCCTCGTAGGCGGCCATCAGCGCCTCGGTCAGGTGCATGTTGGAGTTCTGGCCGCGGTAGCGGTCGAAGGGGTGCCAGTCGGGGGTGAACTCCTCGGCCGAGGCGCCGGGACCCTCCTCCCAGAAACGCTTCTCCAGGATTTCGGCGACGTCGGCGATCAGCCGGTCGGCGTCCGGGTGGCCGGCGACCCTGGCGGACGAGCCGGCGAGCAGCACGAAGGCGTGGCCGTAGGCCTGTTTCAGCGTGTCGGTCGGACCGTCGGCGGTCACCCGCCAGAAGTAGCCGCCGTTCGCCGCGTCGCGGTGGTGCGCCAGTGGCGCTGCGCGGCGGGGCGCGTGCTTCTGG
>CALFRR010000206.1 GCA_937919435.1 uncultured Alphaproteobacteria bacterium
ACGGCGACCACCGAGATCTACACTCTTTCCCTACTCGACGCTCTTCCGATCTTCCGGCTTCGACGCAGCCGCACCGTTCCTCGCGGCGCTCGAACAGGACCCGGTGCTGCGCCGGCTGATCCACGTCGCCGAGCCCTGGGACATCGGTCCGGGCGGCTACCAGCTCGGCGCCTTCCCGGCGACCTGGGGCGAATGGAACGACCGCTTCCGCGACACCGTGCGCCGATTCTGGCGCGGCGACGAGGGGCTGGTCGGCGACCTCGCCACCCGTATCGCCGGGTCCTCCGACGTCTTCGCCGGGCGCCGGCGCCGTTCCTCGGATTCGGTCAACTACGTCACCGCCCACGACGGCTTCACCCTCGCCGATCTGGTCGCCCACACCGGAAAGCACAATCTCGCCAACGGCGAGAACAACCGCGACGGCACCGATCAGAACAACTCCTGGAACCACGGCGTCGAGGGGCCGAGCGACGATCCGGAGATCGTCACCAAGCGGGCCCGCGACGTCCGCGCGCTGCTCGCCACCCTGTTCGCCGCCCGCGGGACGCCGATGCTCGCGATGGGCGACGAGGGCGGCCGCAGCCAGGGCGGCAACAACAACGCCTACGCCCAGGACAATTCGACCTCGTGGATCGACTGGGCCCGCCTCGACGGCGACCTCGTCGACTTCACCCGGCGGTTGATCGACCTGCGACGGACCCATCCGGCGCTCTGCGACGACCGGCTGCCGTCCGGCGAACCCTTCGACGATTCCGGTCTGGTCGACGTCGCCTGGCACCATCTCGACGGTCGCCCGCTCGCCCAGCGCGACTGGCACGATCCGGAGAACTTCCGGCTGGCGGCGGTGTTCACCGCCCCCGGCGACGACGGCGTGCTCGACCGGGTGGCGGTGGCCTTCTCCGCCGATCTGCGCCCGTCGGTCTTCGTGCCGCCGGCGCCGCGCCCCGGCCACCGCTGGCGGCTGGTCCTCGACAGCGCCCATCCCACCCGCGAACCGATCGGCGCGCCGAAGTTCGCCATCGACGGTCGCGCCGTGGTGTTCGCCGTCGAGGAACCGGTCCCGGAGGCGATCGACGCGGTCCCCACCGATCCGCGCATCCTCGACCGGCTCGCCCGCACCGCCGGCATCGCGCCGGAATGGTGGGACAATTCCGGCACCTGTCACAAGGTCGGTGACGACACGAAGCGGGCGATCCTCGCCGCCATGGGGCTGCCCGCCGCGACCCTCGGCGAAGCCCGCGACAGCCACGAGCGCCTCGTCGCCGAGACCACCGGGCGCGCCGTACCGGTCGCTCACACGCTGTTCGCCGGCCGTCCGTTCGAACTGCCGCTCGGCGCCGAGCCGACCCGCGGCCTGCGGTCCTTCGCCCTCGACCTCGAGTTCGAGAGCGGCGAGCGCCGGCGTCTCGTCGTCCAGCCGGGCGACGGCCGCATCGATCGGGTGACGACCGCCGACGGCCGGGTGGTGTTGGAACGGCGGATCGCCCTTCCGTCCGATCTGCCGATCGGCCGCCACCGGATCCGCCACGCCGACACCGGCGAGACGACCCACCTGACCATCGCTCCGCCGACCGCCCATCTGCCGGCCGACTGGCGCGACGAGACCCGCCGCTTCGGCATCGCCGCCCATCTCTATGCGCTGCGCCGCGACGGCGATCAGGGCGTCGGCGACTTCACCACGCTCGCCCGCTTCGGCCGGATGGCGGCGGCGGAAGGGGCGACCACCCTCGGCCTCAACCCGATCCACGCCCTGTTCCTCGGCGATCGCGACCGGGCGAGCCCCTATTCGCCCTCCGACCGGCGCTTCCTCGACCCCGCCTACGTCGACCTCGCCGATCTGCCGGAGCCGCTCGCCACGGCGATCGGCGCCGACCTCGCTGCCGCCGCGCCCCGTTTCGCCGGGCTCGCCGCCACCGCGCACATCGACTGGCCGGGCGTCTGGACCGCCAAGGCGGCGATCCTCGACCGCGCCTTCGACGCCTTCCGCGATCTGCGTGCCCGCCGGCCGACCGACCCGCTCTGCACCGAGTTCGCCGACTTCGTCGTCCGCGGCGGCGAGAGCCTCGCCCGCTTCGCCACCTTCGAGGCGATCGCGGCGGTGACCGGAGCCTCGACCGCCTCCGGCTTCCCGGCCGACCTCGCCTCGGCCGCCGCCGTCGGCGTCGCCGCCTTCCGCACCGCCCACGCGCTCGAGGTCGAGCGCTCGATGTTCCGTCAATGGCTCGCCGACCGGCAGTTCGCGGCGGCGGCGCGGGTCGCGAAGGACGCCGGGCTCGGCCTCGGCTTCTACCGCGACCTCGCGGTCGGCTGTGCACCCGACGGCGCGGAAGCCTGGGGAGCCGGCGATCGGCTGATGCACCACGTCTCGGTCGGCGCGCCGCCCGATCCGTTCTCGCCGGACGGTCAGGTCTGGTCGTTGCCGCCGCCCAATCCGTTCGCCTGGGCACGCGAGGGTTTCGCCGGCTTCTCCGAACTGATCCGCGCCAACATGGCCCGGGCCGGAGCCCTCCGGATCGACCATGTGCTCGGCCTCCGGCGGCTGTTCCTGGTGCCCGACGGGGCACGCGGCACCGAGGGCGCCTATGTCGACCAGCCCTTCGACCATCTCCTCGGCCAACTGACCCTGGAGAGCCGGCGCGCCGCCTGCGTCGTCGTCGGCGAAGATCTCGGCACCGTGCCGTGGGGCTTCCGCGAAAGGCTCGCCGAAGCGGAGATCCTCTCCTATCAGGTGCTGTGGTTCGAACGGGAAGGCCGCGACTTCCGCTCGCCCGCCCATTATCCGCGGCTCGGCGCGGCCTGCGTCGCCACCCACGACCTCGCCACCCTGGCCGGATGGTGGGAGGGCACCGACCTCGTCGAGATGCTCCGGCTCGGCACCACCACGGCGGAAGCCCTGGCACGGGCCGCCGAGGACCGCGAGGCCGAGAAGCACATCCTGCTCGAGACGCTGATCCATGCCGGGCTGTTGTCGAGCGAGTGGGACGAGGAGCGGATCGACGCCGGCCTGCCGCCCGAGATCGCCGCGGCGATCCATGCCTTCATCGCCGCCGGCCGTTCGGTCGTCGCGCTGGTCCAGGCCGACGACCTCGCCGGCGAGACCGCACGGCTGAACCTGCCGGGGACCGATCGCGAACGGCCGAACTGGCGCCGCCGCCTCGCCCTCGCCGACGACCGCCTGTTCGCCACCCCG
>CALFRR010000207.1 GCA_937919435.1 uncultured Alphaproteobacteria bacterium
CAGGGGCCGGTGCGGCGCCGCGCGCCGCGGGCCGCCGGGCGCGGCCGGGTCGAGCCCACCCCCTACATCGAGGATCGCCCGTTCGCCGCCCGCCGCGAAGACGAGTGGAACGAGGCGCCGCCACGGGGCGGGCGCGACCGCCGCGACGAGATCGACGAGGACGAGGAACTCGACCGCCCGCCGCGACGCAGCCGCCGCGGCGGCGGTGGCGGAGGCGCCAAGCCGCCACGCAAACGCCGCGGCCTCTTCGCACGACTGTTCTACTGGGGGCTGGTGCTCGGCCTGTGGGGTGCGATCGGCGTCGGCGGGATCGTCGTCTACTACGGCGCCCGTCTGCCGCCGACCTCGGAATGGGCGGTGCCGCAACGGCCGGCCAACGTCAAGATCCTGTCCGCCGACGGCCGTCTGGTGGGCAACCGTGGCGACACCGGCGGCGAAGCGGTGAAGATCTCCGACATGCCGCCGTGGTTGCCCGGCGCCGTGGTGGCGATCGAGGACCGCCGCTTCCGCTCGCATTTCGGCGTCGATCCGGTCGGTCTCGCCCGTGCGGTGGTGGTCAACCTGACCCATCGCGGCGTCGCCCAGGGCGGTTCGACGCTGACCCAGCAGCTCGCCAAGAACCTGTTCCTGACCCAGGAACGGACCTTCGGGCGCAAGGTGCAGGAGGTGCTGCTCGCCCTCTGGCTGGAGCGCACCTACACCAAGGACCAGATTCTCGAGCTCTATCTCAACCGGGTCTACATGGGCGCCGGCGCCTACGGCGTCGACGCGGCGGCGCGGCGCTACTTCGGCAAGCCGGCCCGCGAGGTCACGCCGATGGAAGCGGCGATGCTCGCCGGCCTCCTCAAGGCGCCGTCGCGCTACGCCCCGGCCAAGGACCCCGCCCGGGCGCGGGCGCGGGCCGAGACGGTGCTCGCCGCGATGGTCGAGACCGGGGTGATCAGCGAGGCGCAGCGCACAGCCGCGCTCGCCCAGCCCGGCATGATCTTCACCCAGGGCAACACCGGTTCGGAGAACTATGTCGCCGACTGGGTGATGGACCAGCTGCCGAGCTTCATCGGGGCGGTCGATCACGACGTGGTGGTCGAGACGACGATCGATTCCTCGCTGCAGATCCTCGCCGAAGGGGCGCTGCAGGCCGGTATGGCGCAGTTCGGCGACAAGAAGGACGTCGGACAGGGAGCGATCGTCTCGCTCGACCCGACCGGCGCGGTCAAGGCGATGGTCGGCGGCGTCGACTATTCGAAGAGCCAGTTCAACCGCGCCGTCCAGGCCAAGCGGCAGCCGGGCTCGACCTTCAAGCCCTTCGTCTATCTGACGGCGATGGAACAGGGACTGACCCCGGAGACGGTCCGCGAGGATTCGCCGTTCACCTACAAGGGGTGGAGCCCGCGCAACTTCGAGAAGGAGTTCAAGGGCCAGATCACGCTGAAGGATGCGCTCGCCCAGTCGATCAACACGGTCGCCGCCAAGCTCGCCATCGAGGTCGGACCGCAGAAGGTCGCCGACACGGCGATGCGGCTCGGCATCACCTCGGCGCTGATGGCGACCCCGTCGATCGCGCTCGGCACCTCCGAAGTGACCCCGCTGGAGATCACCGGCGCCTACGTGCCCTTCTCCAACGGCGGCTTCGGCGTGGTCCCGCACGTCATCACGACGATCCGCACCGCCGACGGCAAGGTGCTCTACAAGCGCCAGGGCACCGGCATCGGCCGGGTGATCGATCCGGTCCCGCTCGCCGAGATGAACGCCATGCTCGCCGAGACCCTGGCGACCGGCACCGGGCGGTCCTCGAAGATCCCCGGCTGGCCGTCCGGCGGCAAGACCGGCACCTCCCAGGATTTCCGCGACGCCTGGTTCATCGGCTACACCGGCCTGCTGACCACCGGCGTCTGGCTCGGCAACGACGACGGCACCCCGACCAAACGCGGCACCGGCGGAACCCTCGCCGGCATCGTCTGGCAGCGCTACATGGTCGACGCCCATCGCGGCCGGCAGGCGGTGGCGATCCCCGGCGTGCCGCAGGTCGCCCCGCGCTTCGCAGAGACGCCGACCCAGGCCCAACCGATCGCCCGCCGCGATCCGGGAGTGACCGGCACGACGCCGCGGACCCGGGTCAACGCGATGGTCGAAGGGGCTCCGGCCCGCTCCGGCGACGGGCTCGGCGGATTCCTCGACCGACTGTTCGGCCGCTGACGTCCGCCCCGCGGCGGGTAGACCGGAGCGGGACGTCGAAGGCTATTCGGCGGCGGCGCCGTCGCGGCGGCCCGGCGCGGCGCCCGCGGTCAGGCGCTCGACCAGTACCGCGCCGCAGCCGAGCACCGCGAGGATCACGGCGAGCGGCATGGCGTTCGGCCAACGGCCGAGCGCATGGCCGATGACGATGCCGATCAGAGCCCCGAAGGCGAGCTGAACGAAACCGAGCAGCGACGAAGCCGAACCGGCCCGCTCCGGAAACGGTTCCATCGCCCGCATCATGGCGATCGGGAAGACCGGCCCGAGCCCGAACACGAAGACCATGTAGGGAGCGACCACCTCGGCCGCGCCGAGACGGATCGGCAGGTGGGGCGACACGACGACCAGCACCAGGACGCCGAGCCCGCCGATCGCCATCAGCGAGGTACCGAGCCGCAGCATCCGGCCCGTCCCGAGCCGACCGGTCATCCGCTGGCCGAAGAAGTTGCCGGCCATGATCGAGGCGGCGCCGAGGCCGAAGCAGATGCCGTAGGCGATCGAGCCGATGCCGTAACCCTCCTGCAGGATCAACGACGAGCCGGAGATGAAGGCGAAGATCGCGCCGAAGCCGAGCGAGCCGAGCGCCAGCGATGCCCGATAGCGGCGGTTCGCCAGAAGGAGCCCGAAACCGCCGACCACCGCGGCGAGGGTGAAGGGCTCGGCGAGGCGGGTCTTCAGCGTCTCGCCGAGACGGAAGCGGACCGCGCAGAGGGCGATCAGCGCGAACACCACCATCAGCGCGAAGGAGGCGCGCCAGCCGATCGCGGCTTCGAGCAGGCCGCCGACCAGCGGCGCGAAGCTCGGCACCAGACCGACGATCAGGCCCATTCGGCCGAGTTCGATCGCCGCCCGCGGGCCTTCGTAGAGGTCGCGGACGATCGAGCGGGCGAGCACGATCGGTCCGGCCGCGCCGATCGCCTGGAACAGCCGTCCGGCGAGCATGGTGCCGATGTCGGGGGCGAGCGTGGTGGCGATCGAGCCGACGAGATAGAGCACCAGCGTCGCCAGCAGCACCGGACGCCGTCCCTTGCGGTCGGAGAGCGGTCCGAAGATCAGCTGGCCGCCGGCGAAGCCGAACATGAACACCGACAGGGTCAGCTGGACCGCGGCGAAATCGGTGCCGAAGGCATCGCGCATCGACGGCAGCGACGGCAGGAAGACGTCGGTGGAGACCGGCCCGATCGAAGCGAAGAGCGCGAGGAGGCCGGTCGAGACGGTGACCGCGGAACGAGGCGACATGACTGCTCCCGCGGGCTTCGGCCCGCCGTGACGCCGGGCGGCGTCGGAAATGAGGGACTGTGCGACGCCGTCTCCGGAACCGGCCGCGATCGGCCGGTACGAACCGGTCGGACGAGTGCCGGGCGGCGGCCATTCTGGCGCGAAATTCGGTCCGATCCCACCGACCCGGCCGCGTGCCCGGTCTGTCGGTGGCGACGGGCCGGCGAACGCGAACCGACCCGAGGGACCGGAGATCCTCTATCCGACCCGGCCGCCGACGCACGTTCAGTTGTGCGTGATCGGCGGCGATCCGGCTCACCCGGGCAGACTGCCGTCGAGCTCGAGCACATGGCCGGCCAGATGCAGCGAACCGCAGATCAGGATTCGCGGCGCCGGCCGGTCGGCGAAGTCGGCGACCCGGCGGAGCGCGGCGGGGACATCGACGGCGACTTCCGCCACGAGCCCTGCGGCGCGGGCGGCGGCGGCCAGTTCCTCGGGATCGCGCCCGGGCTGGTCGCCCTCGACCGGCACGCAGACGACCGAGCGGACGAGCCCGGCGAAGGGCCGGAAGAACCCGACCGGGTCCTTGGTGGCGAGCATCCCGGCGACCAGCCGGAGCGGCCGCGGGGCGCGGGTCTCGAGATCGGCGAGCACTTCGGCGACGACCTCGCCGGCGCCGGGATTGTGGCCGCCGTCGAGCCACAGCTCGGCGCCGTCGGGCGCCGCCGCGACGAGGTGGCCGGCGAGCCGCTGCATCCGCCCCGGCCAGACGACGGTGTCGAGACCACGGCCGATCGCTTCCGCGGAGAGCCCGAAGCCGCCCGCCTCCAGCGCGGCGATCGCGGTGCCGGCGTTGACGAACTGGTGGCGGCCGAGCAGGCGCGGGCGCGGCAGGTCGAGGAGGCCGTGCTCGCTCTCGTAGACGAGGCGGCCGTTCTCCTCGCGCACCAGCCAGTCGCGACCGCCGAGGAGGAGCGGCACGCCGGCCCGCGCCGCGGCCCGCTCCAGCACCGCGACCACCTCGTCGGGCTGTGGCGCGGCGACCACCGGCCGGCCCCGTTTGACGATCCCGGCCTTCTCGCCGGCGATCGCGGCGAGCGTCGAGCCGAGGTACTTCTCGTGATCGATCGAGATCGAGGTGATCGCCGAGACGGCCGGGGCGGGCACCACGTTGGTGGCGTCGAGCCGGCCGCCGAGCCCGACCTCGAGCAGGGTGACGTCGGCGGGATGCTCGGCGAACAGCAGGAAGGCGGCGACCGTCATCAGTTCGAAGAAGGTGATCGGCTCGTCGCCGTTCGCCGCTTCCGCCCGGCGGATCGCATCGGCCAGTGCGTCGTCGTCGGCGATCCGGCCGGAGAGCCGGATCCGCTCGGCGTAGCGCACCAGATGCGGCGAAGTGTAGACGTGGACCCGCCGTCCCGCCGCCTCCAGCATCGCGCGGAGATCTGCGACGGTCGAGCCCTTGCCGTTGGTGCCGGCGACGTGGACGACCGGCGGGATCTTCAGATGCGGATCGCCGAGCCGGCCGAGCAGCCTCTCCATCCGGTCGAGACCGAACTCCCAGCCGGCGGGTATGGTGCGGGCGAGGCGGGCGACGAGCCGGTCGAGTGCCGTGTCGGCCATGGATCCTCCCCTTCGTCGCAGTGCTCCGCCGGGATCGGGCGCGATCCCTCGGGACCGCCCCGACCTCAGGCCGCGGTGGCCGGCACCGGCGGCTTCGGCGCATCCTTCTTCATGAACAGATGGGCGAGGCGGGAGAGCACGCCGCGCAGGTCGTGACGACGGACGACCATGTCGACCATGCCGTGCTCGTGCAGGTATTCGGCCCGCTGGAAGCCCTCCGGCAGCTTCTCGCGGATGGTCTGCTCGATCACCCGCGGTCCGGCGAAGCCGATCAAGGCCCCCGGTTCGGCGATGTGGACGTCGCCGAGCATCGCATAGGAGGCGGTGACGCCGCCGGTGGTCGGGTTGGTCAGCACCACGAAATAGGGCAGCTTCGCCCGCCGCAGCGCCTGCACCGCGACGGTGGTGCGCGGCATCTGCATCAGCGAGAGGATGCCTTCCTGCATCCGGGCACCGCCGGAGGCGCAGAACAGGACGAACGGGGTGCGGTGTTCGCGGGCGGTCTCGACCGCGGCGACGATCGCCTCGCCGGCCGCCATGCCGAGCGAACCACCCATGAACTCGAAGTCCTGGACCGCGGCGGTCATCGGCAACCCGTCGAGGGTGCCGGTGCCGGCGAGGATCGCATCCTCGCGGCCGGTCTTGGTGCGGGCATCGCGAAGACGGTCGACGTAGCGGCGCTCGTCACGGAAGCGCAGCGGATCGGTCGGCACCGTCGGCAGGGCGATCGGGGTCCAGTGGCCGTCGTCGAACAGCGTGTCGAGCCGCGCCTTGGCCGGCATCCGCATGTGGTGACCGGAGGCGGGGATCACCCATTGGTTCGCCTCGAGGTCGCGATGGAAGACCATCTCGCCGGTCTCCGGACACTTGATCCAGAGATTTTCCGGCACCTCCTTCTTGTAGAGGAGGCTCTTGATCTTCGGTCGGACGACGTTGGTGAGCCAGTTCACGCTGATCTCCTGGAAAAGTTGCGACCCACGGGAGCGCGCCGGGCGGACCCGGCGACGGCTCTCACTCGGCGGCGCGGGCCCGGGCGGCGCGGACGCCGCGGGCGAGGTCCTCGACGAGGCGGGCGACCGCGGGGACCGTCGCCTCGGTCGCCCGGCCGTCGGCCAGCGAGCCGGCGATCGCCCCGACCAGCGCCGAACCGACCACCACGCCGTCGGCGTTGCGGCCGATCTCGCGGGCCTGCTCGGCGGTCCTGACGCCGAAGCCGACGGCGACCGGCAGATCGGTGTGCCGCTTGATCCGATCGACGGCGGCGGCGACCAGCCCCGCGTCGGGAGCGGCGGACCCGGTGATGCCGTTGATCGAGACGTAATAGACGAAGCCCGAGGCGTTCGCGAGCACCGACGGCAGCCGCTTGTCGTCGGTGGTCGGAGTGGCCAGACGGACGAAGTTGATGCCGGCGGCACGGGCCGGCAGGCACAGTTCGTCGTCGGCTTCCGGCGGCAGATCGACGACGATCAGGCCGTCGACCCCGGCGGCGGTCGCATCGGTCAGGAAGCGGTCGACGCCGTAGATGAAGATCGGGTTGTAGTAGCCCATCAGCACGATCGGCGTCGCCGCGTCGGTCGCGCGGAAGCGGCGGACGAGGTCGAGCGTCTTGGCGAGCGTCTGACCGGCGTCGAGCGCCCGCTTGCCGGCGGCCTGGATCGCCGGGCCGTCGGCCATCGGGTCGGAGAAGGGCATGCCGAGTTCGATCACGTCGGCGCCGGCCTTCGGCAGCGCCGAGACGATGGCGAGCGAGGTCTCGAGATCGGGATCGCCGGCGGTGACGAAGGTGACCAGCGCCGGGCGATTCTCGGCGGCGGTCTTGGCGAAGCGGCGGGAGATACGGGTTTCGGTCATCTCGTCTCTCCTCAGATCGTCTCGCCGAGATAACCGGCGACCGAGAACACGTCCTTGTCGCCACGGCCGGACAGGCAGACGACGATCGCCTTGTCCTTGTCCATGGTCGGGGCGAGCTTCAGCGCCTCGGCGATCGCGTGCGAACTCTCCAGCGCCGGGATGATCCCTTCGAGCTTTGTGCAGACCTGGAAGGCGTCGAGCGCCTCGCGGTCGGTCGCCGGCACGTAGGTGACGCGGCCCGAGTCCCTCAGCCACGAATGCTCCGGGCCGACGCCGGGATAGTCGAGGCCGGCGGAGATCGAGTGCCCCTCGAGGATCTGGCCGTCGGCGTCCTGGAGCAGATAGGTGCGGTTGCCGTGCAGCACGCCGGGGCGGCCGCCGTTCATCGAGGCGGCGTGGCCGTTCGGCACGTCGATGCCGTGGCCGCCGGCCTCGACCCCGTAGATCGCCACCTCCGGATCGTCGAGGAACGGGTGGAACATGCCGATGGCGTTGGAGCCGCCGCCGACGCAGGCGAGTACCGCGTCGGGGAGCCGGCCCTTGACCGCCCGGAACTGGTCCTTGGTCTCGATGCCGATCACCGACTGGAAGTCGCGCACCATCACCGGATAGGGATGCGGCCCGGCCGCCGTGCCGATCAGGTAGTAGGTGTCCTCGACGTTGGTCACCCAGTCGCGCAGCGCCTCGTTCATCGCGTCCTTGAGCGTCCCGGCGCCCGAGGTCACCGCCGTCACCTCGGCGCCGAGCAGGCGCATCCGGAAGACGTTGGGCTTCTGCCGCTCGACGTCGGTCGCGCCCATGTAGACCATGCAGGGCAGGCCGAAACGGGCGGAGACGGTGGCCGCGGCGACGCCGTGCTGGCCGGCGCCGGTCTCGGCGATGATCCGGGTCTTGCCCATCCGCCGGGCGAGCAGGATCTGGCCGAGGCAGTTGTTGATCTTGTGGGAGCCGGTGTGGTTCAGCTCTTCGCGTTTGAACCAGATCTCGGCGCCGCCCTTGCCGCCGGAGAGCGCCCGGCAGTGCTCGGTCAGCCGTTCGGCGAAGTAGAGCGGGCTCGGCCGGCCGGCGTAGTCGACCGACAGCGACTTCAGCTCCTCGGCGAAGGTCGGATCGGCCTTCGCCTTTTCCCAGGCGTCTTCCAGCTCGAGGATCAGCGGCATCAGCGTCTCGGCGACGAAGCGTCCGCCGAAGTTGCCGAAGAAGCCGCGTTCGTCGGGGCCGTTGCGCAGGGAATTGAAGGAGGTGGTCAAGGGTCGAGGTCCTTGCTCGGGGTGGCGACGGGGCGTTCCGGAAGACGGGCCGCCCGGGCGTTGCGACAGAAGGCGCGGATCAGCTCCGGGTCCTTGGTGCCCGGCGCCCGCTCGACGCCGGAGGAGACGTCGACCGCCGAAAGTCCGGAGACTTCGATCGCCCGCGCCACGTTGGAGGCGTCGAGCCCTCCCGATAGCATGACCGGCCGACCCGGGTCGAGACCACGGACCAGCCGCCAGTCGAAGGCCAGACCATTGCCGCCGGGCAGCGCCCCCGGCGTCTTCGGCGGCTTGGCATCGACCAACAGCCGATCGGCGACCGGCGCATGGGCGGCGATCTGGCGGAGATCGGCGGGTTCGGCGATCGACACCGCCTTCATCACCGGCCGTCCGGTGAAGGCGCGGATGTCGGCGACCCGTTCGGGAGTCTCGCGGCCGTGCAACTGGATCAGATCGGGCGAGAAGCGCTCGACCATCTCGGCGATCCTGCGATCGATCTCGTCGACGATCAGCGCCACCACGGTGGCGCGACCGCGCACCGGCTCAGCGAGCCGCCGGGCTTCGTCCAGCGTCAGGTTGCGCGGCGAGCGCGGAAAGAAGACGAAGCCGATCAGATCGACCTGCGCCTCGAGCGCCGCGGCGATCGCCTCGTCCGAGGTCAGCCCACAGATCTTGATCTCGATCGCCATCTCGGTCCTCTCCGCCGCGGGCGGGAGGGGATCAGTGCCACGAGCCGAGCCCCCTGTCCATGCCGCCGGTTGCCGCGATCGGTCCTCGCCCGCGAGTGTTCCACCCACTTCGTGTTCGCAGCGTGGCCGCGACCGGTGCCGGCCGGGCGCCCCTCCCCCGCGGCGAGCGCATTCCGGCATGCGCCCTTCCTCCGGTGGCGGGGGCCGGCCGGCCTTGGTAGTGTGCGCCCCCGATCGGCGGCGATGCGTTCCGGCGTGCCGTCGCGGCCCGCCCGTCCTTTCCGGAGATCCGGCATGCTCGCCGACAAGCGCATCCTCCTCGTCATCGGCGGCGGCATCGCCGCCTACAAGTGCCTCGACCTGATCCGCCGCCTGCGCGAGCGCGGCGCCACCGTCCGGGTGGTGCTGACCCCGGCGGCGAAGGAGTTCGTCACCCCGCTGACCGTCGGCACGCTGTCGGAGAACCCGGTGGCGACCGAACTCTTCGACCTGACGAGCGAACAGCAGATCGGCCACATCAATCTCACCCGCGTCTCCGATCTGGTGGTGGTGGCACCGGCGACCGCCGATCTCATGGCCAAGATGGCGAACGGACTGGGCACCGACCTCGCCACCTCGCTGCTGCTCGCCAACGACAAGCCGGTGCTCTGCGTTCCGGCGATGAACCCCAAGATGTGGGTCCACCCGGCGACCCGCCGCAACGCCGCGCGGCTCGCCGCCGACGGGGTCCGGATCCTCGGGCCGGCCGCCGGCAAGATGGCCGAGCGTGGCGAAGAGGGCGTCGGCCGGATGGTCGAGCCGATGGAGATCCTGGCGGCGATCGACGCCTTCCTCGACGAGATCGACGGACCGAAGCCGCTGGCCGGCCGGAAGGTGCTGGTCACCGCCGGACCGACCCACGAGCCGATCGATCCGGTGCGCTACATCGCCAACCGGTCGTCCGGCAAACAGGGCTATGCGCTGGCCACCGCGCTCGCCCGGGCCGGAGCGGAGGTCACCCTGGTCAGCGGTCCGGTGTCGCTCCCCGATCCGGCGGGCGTCGCGGTGACCCGGGTGGTCACCGCCCGCGAGATGCTGGCGGCGGTCGAGGCGGCGCTACCGGTCGACGTCGCGGTGATGGCCGCGGCGGTCGCCGACTGGCGAGTCGACGCTTCGCCGGAGAAGATCAAGAAGGGACCGGACGGAGCACCGACCCTCTCGTTCCAGGAGAATCCCGACATTCTGGCGACCGTCGGCCGGCACCCGACGCTCAGGCCGAAGCTGGTCGTCGGCTTCGCCGCGGAGACCCAGAACCTGATCGCCAACGCCGAAGGCAAGCTCCGCCGCAAGGGCGCCGACCTGATCGTCGCCAACGACGTCTCGCCGAAGACCGGGATCATGGGCGGCGACCGCAACACGGTCCGGATCGTCGAGGCGACCGGGGTCACCGACTGGCCCGACCTGCCGAAGGACGAGGTCGCGGCGAAGCTGGTCGGGCTGATCGTCGAGAAGCTCGGCGGCGCCGGCTGAGCCGGACGCCGGCCCGAGGCATCGCCGTCCCCGCCCCGCGCACGGCGGCGTCCCTCGGTTGCGGGTCGCCGGACCGTGCGTTCTCCTGTATCGATCGGGCGCCGCCGACTTCCGCAAGTCGGCGGCGCCCATCGTTTCGGAGAAGTCCCCCATGTCGGCGCCCACGTCCGCTCTCGAACCGTCGCTCGCCTTCCGTTTCGTCGACGGCTCGCTCGACCGGCGCTCGGACCTGCGGACCGATGCGACGGCGATCGCCGCACGGCTCGCCGACCCGCGGGCGCGGTTCGTCGTCTACGCCGCCGAGAAGCCGGTGGTGAGCCCCGCGTCGCCGCCGACCGTGTTCTTCGACCGGGCCGGCACCGCGGCGTTCGCGGCGCGTCTCGACGAAGCGGTGTTCCTCGGCGACGGTCCGACCGGTCCGGTCTTCGCCGCCCCCGCGGGGCGCGACGGCGAAGAGATCGTCGCACGCGGATTCGAGACCGCCGACCTCAGGGGCCTGGCGGTCGCCGGCCGGCTCGGCGACATCGAATACGGCGCGCTGGCGGTCGGACGATCGATGCTCCACTGGCACGCCAACAACCGCTTCTGTCCGCGCTGCGGCGCAGCGACGGCGACCGCCGCCGCCGGATGGCGGCGCGACTGCCCGGCCTGCGGCACCGAACACTTTCCCCGCACCGATCCGGTGGTGATCATGCTGGTGACCGACGGCGATCGCTGCCTGCTCGGACGCAGCGGCCGCTTCGCGACGGGCATGTACTCCTGCCTCGCCGGGTTCATGGAACCGGGCGAGACGGTCGAAGCGGCGGTCCGCCGCGAGACCTTCGAGGAAGCCGGCATCCGGGTCGGGCGGATCACCTATTTCGCCAGCGAGCCCTGGCCGTTCCCGGCTTCGCTGATGATCGGCGTCCACGCCGAGGCGACGACCACCGAGATCACCATCGACGAGAACGAACTCGTCGACTGCCGATGGTTCGACCGCGACGCGGTGGCGAAGATGTTCGCCGGAACCCATCCGGAGGGGATCGTGGCCCCCCCGCCGATCGCCATCGCCCATCATCTGATCCGCCGTTTCCACGACGGTGACGGCCGCGATCGGCGTTGAATTCGGAGCTGAAACGTTTCGGCGATCGACGCGCACATTACCTTACGTCGAAGGGACAAGTCTTCACACCCCTGCGGCAACCTGTCCTTAACATGCCCGGGAGTTAGAGCCTGACCCAAAAGGCCGTTGCGCTCGGCGAGGTTGCGTGATTCACCGAT
>CALFRR010000208.1 GCA_937919435.1 uncultured Alphaproteobacteria bacterium
GCGATGAACATCAAGCGTCTGATGGACCTCGGCTGCTATCGCGGCCTGCGTCATCGTCGCGGCCTTCCGGTCCGCGGTCAGCGCACCCACACCAACGCCCGGACCCGCAAGGGCCCTGCGAAGCCGATCGCCGGCAAGAAGAAGTGATTTTCCGAAGGGGCGCTGCCGCCCCGGTGGAGCCGCTGGCATTACGGCGGTGTAGAGATCGAAGGTAAGGACGATCCATGGCCAAGGAAGCTACGCGCGTGAAGCGCCGCGAGCGCAAGAACATCACCTCCGGTGTCGCGCACGTGAACTCGACGTTCAACAACACGATGATCACCATCACCGACGCTCAGGGGAACACGATCTCCTGGTCGTCCGCGGGCGCGCTGGGCTTCAAGGGCTCGCGCAAGTCGACCCCGTATGCGGCGCAGGTCGCCGCCGAGGACGCCGCCCGCAAGGCCGCCGAGCACGGCATGCGCACCATCGAAGTCGAAGTCCGCGGTCCCGGTTCGGGCCGTGAGTCGGCTCTGCGCGCCCTCCAGGCGGCCGGTTTCATGGTCACCTCGATCCGCGACGTCACGCCGATTCCGCACAACGGCTGCCGTCCGCGCAAGCGCCGTCGCGTCTGACGCGACCGCGGGACTTCGACTGTTCGACAGAATCGGGCGACGGGCGTTTCCCCCGTCGCCCGTTTCCCCATCTCCAGACAGGGTCGACGGCGGGCAGGGTAGGGAGCGCTACCGATATCCCGTGAGCGACCTCGAAGGGTGCCGAAGTGACGATTCACAAGAACTGGCAGGAACTCATCCGTCCCGACAAGCTCGAAGTGAAGGTCGGCGACGACCCGAAGCGCCGGGCGACCGTGGTCGCCGAGCCGCTCGAGCGCGGCTTCGGCCTGACCCTCGGCAACGCGCTGCGTCGCGTGCTGCTGTCCTCGCTGCAGGGCGCGGCCGTGACCTCGGTGCAGATCGACGGCGTGCTGCACGAGTTCTCCTCGATCCCCGGCGTCCGTGAGGACGTCACCGACATCATCCTGAACATCAAGGAAGTGTCGGTGAAGATGCAGGGCGAGGGACCGAAGCGCATGGTCGTTCGTCGGCAGGGCCCGGGCGTGGTCACCGCCGGCGACGTCCAGGTGGTCGGCGACATCGAGATCCTGAACCCCGAGCACGTGATCTGCACCCTCGACGAGGGCGCCGAGATCCGCATGGAGCTCACCGTCAACACCGGCAAGGGCTACGTTCCGGCCGACCGCAACCGTCCGGAAGATGCGCCGATCGGTCTGATCCCGGTCGACAGCCTCTATTCGCCGGTCAAGAAGTGCTCGTATCGGGTCGAGAACACCCGTGAGGGCCAGGTCCTCGACTACGACAAGCTGACCCTGTCGATCGAGACCGACGGTTCGGTGAAGCCCGAGGACGCGGTCGCCTATGCCGCGCGCATCCTCCAGGATCAGCTGGCGATCTTCGTCAACTTCGAAGAGCCGCGCAAGGAAGCGATCGAGGAGAAGATCCCCGAACTCGCCTTCAACCCGGCGCTGCTCAAGAAAGTCGACGAGCTCGAGCTGTCGGTCCGTTCGGCGAACTGCCTGAAGAACGACAACATCGTCTACATCGGCGATCTCATCCAGAAGACCGAAGCCGAGATGCTCCGCACCCCGAACTTCGGCCGCAAGTCGCTGAACGAGATCAAGGAAGTTCTCGCCCAGATGGGTCTCCATCTCGGCATGGAGGTCACCAACTGGCCGCCGGAGAACATCGAGGAACTCGCCAAGCGCTACGAGGATCACCAGCTCTGAGCCAGATCGGGCGGCCCTCTCGAAAAGGGGCTTCCCGAGCGCGCCGAGATGGGATAGATCCCGCGCAGAGATTTCGACCGGAGCCCACGGGCTCCGGTCGCGGAACACCCGGTCGGGGCCTCGGTTCGGATCGGTGACAAAGACTTCCAAGCCCGGACGCACAATACCCGGGGTGCCACGGTGACCAGCCGGGGCTCCCGTCGCGTACGGGAGACCTCGAACCGAAGCGCCGATCGCGAGATCGCCGCGAGCGGGCAGGGACCCTGCCCGGCACCCGACGGAGAAGACCGATGCGTCACGGCAAGGCTGGCCGCAAGCTCAATCGCACCTGGGAACATCGCAAGGCGATGTTCGCCAACATGGCCGCGTCCCTGATCACCCACGAGCAGATCGTCACCACCCTGCCGAAGGCGAAGGACCTGCGTCCGATCGTCGAGAAGCTGGTGACCATGGCCAAGAAGGGCGACCTCAACTCGCGTCGTCTGGTGGTCGGCCAGATCCGCGACGAGAAGGCGGCGAAGAAGCTGTTCGACGTCATCGGCCCGCGCTACAAGGACCGCGCCGGTGGCTACACCCGCGTCCTCAAGGCCGGCTTCCGCTACGGCGACAACGCCGCGATCGGCGTGATCGAGTTCGTCGACCGCGACGTCTCGGCCAAGGGCGCCGAAGACAAGGCGCGTGCCGCCGCGGCCGAGACCGCCGAGGACTGATCCTCGAGGTCGGATGGAATTCTGGAAGGGCGGCCTCGCGGCCGCCCTTTCGCGTTTCGAAGGGGTCGGGGCGTCTGCCGTCGTTCGCCCGATCGGTCCGGCGGCGCGGTCGTCAGCGCGGCCCTTTCGTCCGCGCGTCGAAGGCGGCGCGGGTCGCCACGATCCGGTCGTGGTTGCGCTCCACCCACATCCACACCCCGCAGAACGCCTCGCCGAGGCTGCGGCCGAGATCGGTCAGCGCGTAGTCGACGTGCGGCGGCACCACCGGATGGACGGTGCGCACGACGAGGCCGCCGCGCTCCATCTCGCGCAGCGTCTTGGTCAGCATCTTCTGGCTGATGTCGCCGACCGCCCGGCCGATCTCGGTGAACCGCATGGTGTCGTGCTGTTCGAGCGTGTCGAGGATCAGCATCGTCCATTTGTCGGCGACCTGATCGATGATCTCGCGAACCAGCACTTCGATCGCCGGATCGATCTCGCAGCCGCAGGTCTCGGCCTCGTCGACGGCGGACGCGACGGGTGGGGCAGGGCGGTGATCGAGGTCGGTCAAGACGCTCTCCCAGAGGTAACTATGGAACGAAAAGGTGCCTACTTTCCAAAGGAGAGTATGGCGCCTAGCTTCCTCGCACGCAACCCCGCGAAGGAGCCCTCCATGGATCTCGCCAACCGCACCATCCTCGTCACCGGCGGCGCCACCGGCATCGGCCTCGCCCTGGCGAGCGCCTTCCTCGAACGCGGCAATCGAGTGATCGTCGCCTCGCGCAGCCGCGCCGCGCTCGATCGGGCGGCCGCCGCCCATCCCGGCCTCGCGACCTTCGAACTCGACGTCGCCGATCCCGCCTCGATCGCCCGCTTCGTGCCGACGCTGCTCGCCGCCCATCCGGATCTCGACGTCGTCCTCCACAATGCCGGGATCATGCGCGACGAACGTCTCGCCGACGCTCCCGTCTGGCTCGCCGACGCCGAGGCGACGATCGCCACCAATCTGCTCGGCCCGATCCGGCTGACCGCGGCACTCCTGCCCCATCTGCTGGAACGGCCGAGAGCCTCGATCCTGACCGTCAGTTCCGGCCTCGCCTTCGTGCCGAAGCTCGCCACGCCGACCTACTCGGCGACCAAGGCGGCGATCCATTCGTGGTCGATGTCGCTGCGCCGGCAGTTGCGCGACACCTCGGTCGAGGTGATCGAGATCGCTCCGCCCTATGTTCAGACCGAGCTGCAGGGCGCGCAGCAGGCGGTCGATCCGCGGGCGATGCCGCTCGCCGACTTCATCGCCGAGGTGATGTCGCTTCTGGCGGTCGAACCGGGGCTTCCCGAGATCATCGTCGAACGCTGCCGGGGACTGCGCTTCGCCGCCGCGAACGGGGAGGTCGACACGGTGTTCGAGATGCTCGCCGCGTTGTGAACCCGTCCGGGTGGAGCGGAGCGGGGAGGGGCGAGGCATCCTCCCCGCGGTCCGAGGTTCCGGCCGGTGCGGCGGTTCGCCGAGGAATCGCCGCCTTTCCCTGGAAAGGGAAGGTCCGATCTCCTAGATCGGGGATCGGACAAGGAGCGCCGCCATGACGCGATTCGCCTCGATCGCCGCCGTCTACATCGCCGTTTCCATCGCCGCGGCCGCCGGTCCGGCGGAAGCGCAGCCAGCCGTCCCGACCAGTCGGGCCGAGGTCGCGCTGTCCTTCGCTCCGGTGGTCAAACGGGTCGCCCCGGCGGTCGTCAACGTCTACGCCAGCCGCAAGGTCGAGGCGCAGATCAATCCGCTGTTCGCCGATCCGTTCTTCCGCCAGTTCTTCGGCGGTCGCGGGCAGCCGCCGGCGCGGATGGAGAGTTCGCTCGGCTCGGGCACCATCGTCGACCGGTCCGGCATCATCGTCACCAACCATCACGTCATCAAGGACGCGACCGAGGTGAAGGTGGCGCTCGCCGACCGCCGCGAGTTCGAGGCGGAGATCGTCCTGAAGGACGAACGTACCGACCTCGCGGTGATCCGCATCAAGGAGAAGGGCGACTATCCCTTCGCCGAGATCGGCGACAGCGAGGCGCTCCAGGTCGGCGATCTGGTGCTGGCCATCGGCAATCCCTTCGGCGTCGGGCAGACGGTGACGCAGGGCATCGTCTCGGCGCTCGCCCGAACGCAGGTCGGGGTGGCCGACTATCAGTTCTTCATCCAGACCGACGCGGCGATCAATCCGGGCAATTCGGGTGGTGCCCTGGTCGATCTCGACGGGCGTCTGGTCGGCGTCCCCTCGGCGATCTATTCGCGCTCCGGCGGCTCGATCGGAATCGGTTTCGCGATTCCCGCCACCATCGTCAAATTCGTCGTCGAGCAGGCGAAGACCGGCAACGTCGTCCGCCGGCCATGGCTCGGCGCGACCCTGCAGAACGTCACCGCCGACGTCGCCGAGACCCTCGGTCTCGATCGCCCGACCGGCGCTCTGGTCGCCGGCCTGGTGCCCGGCGGTCCGGCGGCGCAGGCCGGGCTGAAGATCGGCGATCTCCTGGTGTCGATCGACGGCCACGCGGTCGACGATCCCGACGGCTTCGGCGTGCGTTTCGGCACCCGGCAGCTCGGTGGTGTCGCCAAGGCCGGCGTGCTGCGCGGCAAGCAGAAGCTCCAGGTCGAGATCGCCGCGCTCGCCGCGCCGGAGACGGTGCCGCGCGACGAACGCCTGATCGACGGGGAATCGCCCTTCGCCGGCGCGACGGTGGTCAACATGTCGCCGGCGATGGCCGAAGAGCTGCATCTGCCATTCGATCTGACCGGGGTGGTGGTGAAGGACGTGGCGCCGGGCTCGCCCGCCCAGCGCGTCGGCTTCCAGAAGGGCGACGGCATCGTCGAGGTCAACGGCGTGACGATCGAGCGGACGCAGGGACTGGCCCGGATCGCCAACTCGGCGCCGGTGCTGTGGCGACTGATCGTGCGCCGCGACGGCCAACTGGTCCGCATGGCGTTCCGTGGGTGAGGAGCGGTCCCGGACCGCAGGTCCGGGACGGCGATGCCCGGTGGACATCGGCGAGTGACGAACGCCCCGAGCTGTGCGAGGGGCCGGACGAGGAACGGTCGGCGATGGCCGGCCGCCCGGTCGCCGCGCCCCGCTCGGACCACGGACGTTTCCGGGTTCCGCGGCCATCGGCCTATGTTCGCGGTCGGACGGGCCGACGGAGCGGCTCTCCCGTCACCGTGCCGCAGCCGTCGCGCGACGAGCGGCCATCTTGCGCGGGTCATTCCGGTTCGTCATGACTTCGTGAGAAAATCTCGCTTCTGTCGGACCCGTTCCGACGGAATATACATGGCCTTTCCCGGTCCGCTCTCGGCGCGCCGGCCGAACCCGTTCATCGCACGAGGTGCCCATGTCCGCCGTCCATCCGACGCTCGCCGTCGAGGTTCGTGAACTCCTCGCAGGGCTCGGTGTCGATCCCGCGCTCCACACCGACGGCTCGCTGATCGTCACCTCGCCGATCGACGGTTCCGAGATCGCCCGGGTGGTCGAGCACGACACCGAAGAGGCGGAGGCCGCGATCGCCCGGTCGCACGCCGCCTTCAAGCAGTGGCGCGTCGTGCCGGCTCCGAAACGGGGCGAACTGGTCCGCGTCTTCAACGAGGAACTGCGTGCCAACAAGGTGGCGCTCGGCCGGCTGGTGACCATCGAGGTCGGCAAGATCTCCTCGGAGGGCCAGGGCGAAGTTCAGGAGATGATCGACATCTGCGACTTCGCCGTCGGTCTGTCGCGTCAGCTCTACGGCCTGACCATCGCCACCGAGCGGCCCGGCCACCGGATGATGGAGACCTGGCACCCGCTCGGCGTCGTCGGCGTGATCACCGCCTTCAACTTCCCCGTGGCGGTGTGGAGCTGGAACGCGGCACTCGCCTATGTCTGCGGCGATCCCGTCGTCTGGAAGCCGTCGGAGAAGACCCCGCTGACCGCGCTCGCGGTGG
>CALFRR010000209.1 GCA_937919435.1 uncultured Alphaproteobacteria bacterium
AATTCTCAATGGAAAAATCCGCGTCGCCCGGGTCAGTTCTCCGCGGAAATCAACACGGATGGATCGGCACGGCCCGTTCCGCTGCATCCGTCTTCCCCGTGCGCACATGGAGACAGTCGTCGGTGACGTCACCCACCGTGAGAGCGACGAGCTCCCCGGAGCGGAGGCCGGTCAGTGCGAGAACGGTGATGAAGTCCAAGAGCGTCGCCGAAGCCTTGCCGTCTTCGTGAGACGACAGGAGCGCTTTGACCTCGTCGTTGGTGAAGGGACGTTTCGAACGCTTCTTCTCGCCCATCCGCTTGGCGGCTCGCTCGCTGATGCGGAGGTCTGGCCAGAAGTTTTCGCCTTTCCACGTGCTGTGCGAGATGTGCCACTTCCAGAACCTCGTGATCCACGAGATGTGGTCGTTGGCCGTGGCGCTGTTGATGCGCTTCGAAACGTAGGTCTCGAACACGAACTTCGCCCCCTGCGCTCGGTCGATGAGTTCGAAGCACGGGAACAGCTTGGCTTCTTCGCACCACCGAACGAGGACCGAGACGGAGTGGCGGGCCTTGGTCTCCGTATGTCCTTGGTAACGATTGGCTGCGATCCATTGGTCTACGGAGAATGCAATCGGCGTCGCCCTTCCATCGGCCACGGCGAGGAACCGCGTGGCGAACTCATCGCCTTCGGTCTCGGCCAGCTTGTCCAACACGTCCTCCACGAGCACGGAGCGAGCATCGACGTCGTCCGGGCCGCTGCGGTCGTCTCGCAGGGCGTCGCGCCAGAGTAGTGCACGTTCGAGCGCCGCCTTGCCTTCCTTGGATTTGGCGACGGTGACGCCGCGCAACTCGGACATGATCCGAGCGACGATCGGTCCCTTCAAAATCTCGGCTTCCAACGGATCGGCGGTGTGGAGTGGCACCTTGATGTGGGCCTTGCCGGCGGTGTCACGCAGGGCCGTGGGCACCGGCACGCGCACCCGAATCTTGGTTCCGTGCCACTCGAGGTATCTGCCCAGCCGCTTTTTCTTCATGGTCGTCTCGGAGGTGGTTCTACCCCCGAACTACCCCAGGAAAATACCCCAAGCAATCTGAAAATGCCTTTAGTACCAATAAATTAAAGGGCTTCGGTCCGGGGTGATTCCATCCCCTAGGGAGCGCCATTCTTCCCTGACCAGCTTTGATTTTCTTCGGCTTTTCGGCCGAATTCCCAAACTCGGGCGAACCGGGTTGGGGCATTCCGTTCTCGTTCTGCCCGGTCATCTTCGCCATCGCCGCCTCTGCCAAACGCGCCCGATCGGCGTCTCGGGTGCATCGCTCGGCTTCCGCGAGCGTCCGGTGGGCGGGGATCGACATGATCTCGTGAGCCGAGCATCCGGCGTCGGCGGGCTGTCGCCCCTCGTCGCTCATCGCCCGCGAGGCGTCCCCGGTCCGCGTCGGGGGCGCTGGCGCCTCGGGCGCGGCTGTTCTAACGCTGCCGCACGCCGTCCGGGCGGACCAGGGACGAGAACATGAGCGTCGACTTCGGAACCTCGGGCCTCAGGGCCCCCGCCATCGCCTTCACGCCGGAGATCTGCCACGCCCACGTCGCGGCCTTCCTGCGCACCGCCTGCGCCGGCGCCGGAGGACGGAGCGTGTTCCTCGGCGCCGATCTGCGCGCCTCCAGCCCGGAGATCGCCGGCCACTGCGTCGCCGCGGTGGTCGCCGAAGGCCGGGAGCCGGTGTGGGCCGGCAACGTCCCGACCCCGGCGCTCGCCGCCCATGCCCTCGCCCGGCGCGCTCCGGCGATCATGATCACCGGCAGCCACATCCCGGAAGACTTCAACGGCATCAAGTTCTATCGGCCGGACGGCGAGTTCCTCAAGGAGGACGAGGCGCCGGTGCGGGCGGCGGCGGCGACGCTCCTCGCCGAGGCGCGCGCGATCGCCCCGGTCGGCCTGCCGACGGTCGATCCGACGATCGCGACCGACTACGTCGAACGTTATGCCGCGGCGTTTCCCGGTGCTCCGCTCGCCGGCCTGCGGATCGGCGTCGACCTCCATTCGGCGGTCGGGCGGGACCTCACCGTGGCGATCCTGACCCGGCTCGGCGCCGACGTCGTTCCCTTCCGCCGGGCCGACCGGTTCGTCGCGGTCGACACCGAGGCGGTCGATCCGGGCGACCTCGCCCGCGACCGGGAGATGCTCGCGACGCACGGGCTCGACGCGGTGGTCTCCACCGACGGCGACGGCGATCGGCCGCTGGTGATCGACGAGACCGGACGGCAGATCAACGGCGACGTGCTCGGGACCCTGACCGCCCGATTCCTCGGCATCGACGTCCTGGTGACGCCGCTGACCTCGACCACCGGCATCGAGCTCTCCGGCTGGTTCTCCCGGGTGATCCGCACCCGGATCGGATCGCCGCACGTGGTCGCCGGGATGGCGGCGGTAGCCGGCGAAGGCCGGGTCGCCGGCTTCGAGGCGAACGGCGGCTTCCTGCTGGAGACCGATCTGACGATCGACGGCCACCGGCTCGCCCGGTTGCCGACCCGCGACGCGATCCTGCCGATCGTCGGCGGGCTGCTCGCCGCCCGCCGGGTGGGAACCGGACTCGCGGCCCTCGCCGCGACGCTGCCGGCGCGTGTGATGAAGGCGGATCGGCTGAAGCGGATCCCGCACGAGGTCGGCGGGGCGTTCCTCGCGGCGATGGCGACGTCGCGGGAGGCGCGGGCCGAAGTCGATCCGCGGATCGCCGATCCGGTCGCCGTCGACACCGTCGACGGGGTCCGGCTGACGCTCCCGGATCGCTCGATCGTCCATTTCCGCCAGTCCGGCAACGCGCCGGAGCTGCGCTGCTACGTCGAGACCGAGACCGCCGAGGCCACCGAGCGGCTGCTCGGCGATCTGCTCGCCGCGATGGCGGCCCGGGTGCGCGGCGCCGACGCCCACGGCTGACCCGGAGCGCCGCTCGCCCGGACGATCGACGAGCGGGCACGGACCGTATCGCTCGATCCCTTCGACGTGCCTCGTGTCCCGAAGCTTCGCACCGGTCGGCGCGCCGCGAGCCGCCGGCTCGGTGACGTCCCGTATGGAGGCGTGCGGGTTCCCTTGGGGAACGATCCAGTGGATCGCGGCATGCGTCGGTGGTTTCCCCGACGTCGGGCCGGCCGGTGCCCGTGGTCCCTCGTGCGCCGCCGACCGCGGTCGGCCGGTCACACCGTCTCCCAGAAATACCCCAATTTTCAGGGGTTTTTCAGATTTCACTTGAGCGGGGCCGATGCCCGTCGGAAAATGGAAACGGTCCCGAAGCACTCGGCCCGTCCTTCGGTTTCGGGTGGAACTCCTCCGGCCGATCCGATGAATACTCGCAGGCATCATGTCAGAGGTGGCGAATCTGGAAAGTCACGCAGTTACGGCGGGTCGTCTCGTCTCGTATGAGCGTAGAACGATCCGCGGGCATTCGTGCGTGGGAAGAATTCGTCGAAATTCCTCTGGGGGTGGTCGGTTTCGGAGAGCCGTGCCACTGAACGTCCTCGGCGCGTTGCAGTGGGCGGCGGGTTCGCGCGGGAGTGTCGTCGCCGGGCCCGCGCGGGATGGTCGGAGATGATTCGAACGCGCGCCGAGGTGGTGGAGCGGATCGGCGATGCGGCGGGGCAGCCACATCTGTGGCCGCCGCTGCTTGAGGAGATCGCGTGGATCGCCGACTGCGACGGGTCCACCCTGGTGTCGGTCGACGCCGATCGGAACATGCGTTTCTTCGCGACGCCCAATCTCTCGGCGATGGTCGCATCCTTCGCCCGCGACGGCTGGATGGAGCGCGACCCGCGGATCGCCGCGCTGCTCGCGCAGCGCCCCGAGGGGTTCGTCGCCGACCATGATCTGCTGACCCGGGCGCAACTGGTCTCGGATCCCTTCTACACCACCGTGCTGCGGCCGAACGGCGGCGGCTGGTCGGTGGGGGCGGTGGTCGACTGTCCGTCCGAGCCGGCGGTGGTGCTGCGCTGCGAGCGCGCCTACGAGCGCGGGCCGATCGGCCGAGAGGTGGTGCAGCGCCTCGAGCAGTTGCGCCCGCATCTCGCCCGGTCGATCCGGCAGTCGGTGCGCACCGCGCTGGAGCGGATGCGGGCGACGGCCGCGGCGCTCGATCTCGTCGGACTGGCGGCGGCGATCGTTCGGCCGAACGGGCGACCGGTGGCGGTCAACACCTCGATGCACGCGCTCGGCCGGACCTGGATCAAATCCGCCTTTCCGCGGTTGACGCTGGCCAATCCGGTCGCCGACACGGCGCTCCAGACCGCGCTGACCCGGGCCTGCTCGGAGGAGAGCGGCGAGGGCGAAATGATCCCGGTGGCGGCGAGCGGCCCGATCGCCCCGTCGATCATCCAGGTGTTGCCGCTGCGCGGCCGGGTCGCCGACGTCTTCGCACCGAGCGCCTCGGTGGTGATCCTGACGCCGCTCGAGCGACCGGCGATCCCCGAGGCGGCGGTCCTGCAGGGGCTGTTCGACTTCACGCCGGCGGAGAGCCGCCTCGCCCATGCGATCGGCAGCGGGCATTCCCCGAGGGAAGCGGCCGAACATCTGTCGATTTCGGAGGAAACCGCCCGTACCGTTCTGAAACGGGTGTTCGCGAAGATGGGGATTTCGCGTCAGAGCGACCTGATCGCCCTGTTGGCGGGGCCGACCTTCCGCCGTTCCCCTCCCTGACCTCC
Organism: uncultured Alphaproteobacteria bacterium; assembly: GCA_937919435.1. Taxonomy (GTDB): domain Bacteria; phylum Pseudomonadota; class Alphaproteobacteria; order Rhizobiales; family Ancalomicrobiaceae; genus Siculibacillus. Next base: position 4,672 of record CALFRR010000209.1, read on the forward strand.
CCGACGTTAACCAACCCACATTCAAATTTCAGTTGCGCGCCCCTGCGATACCCCATTTGGGGGATGCACCGAATTCGTGCATCGAACTAGGGTTTAACCCGATATTAACTTTTGTCTCCATTGGCGCGTTTCGCGATGCTGAATTCGTCGGTCACCGTGAAGGTAGAGGTCGTCTCCGTCACTTCCCCGGGTTCCGATGAACCCGGGGAAGTGACACTTTCGACCGGTTTTTCGCGGTATCCGGCTGCGTGCGGGACGAGCCCGATCGAGGCGGACGCCGTGCGACGTCCGTCCCGGCACGACGACCGGCGGAGGCCGGGGGCGTCGTGGCCGCCGACCGCTCGGGGAGGGACCCCGAGCGTCCATCCGCACCGCAGTGAAGCCGACGGAGCCGCCGCTGCGGCGCTCCGTCGTGATCGTTTCGCGGGTCGGGCGCAACCGACCGACCGACCGGCGACGGGATCGCCGGATCCTTCCGACCATTCGAGCACGAAGCGGGCGCCGAGCCCGGAGACGCGTGCCGCCCGCCAGGGTGGGCATGGGCGCGTCCACGCGAACCGGACCGAGCGCAGGCTCGCTTCATCCATCAACGAATCTTCCGCGAACCGCGGGATCTGATTTTCAGACGGGGGAAACTGCCATGTCGACGATCAACGGCTCCGACGGCGTGAACGACGTTCTCACTCAGACGACCGAAGCCGACGCGATCTCCGGCGGCACCGGGATCGACACGGTGGCGGGTTACTCGGCGACCGCGAAGATCGGGATCGTCGGAGGCGCCTGGACGGTGACCGACGGCGGTGTGGTCGACACGCTCTCGGGCATCGAGAAGGTGGAGATCGGCGGCAAGACCTTCGTGCTGGTGGATCAGACGGGAACCGGTGGGTTCCAGACCATCCAGGCCGCGGTCGACGCGGCGGTGGCGGGCGACACGGTGCTGGTCGCCTCGGGTACCTACGTCGAACAGGTCGTGGTCAGCGGGAAGAGCGGCCTCACCATCGCCGAAGCCGCCGGTGCGACGGTGGTGCTGCAGGCACCGGCCGACGTGACCCAGACCGCGCTCGCGTCCTCCGGGCGGGCGCTCAACGGCGTCCTGACCGTCACCGGCGCGACCGACGTGACGATCTCCGGCCTCACCGTCGACGGAGCCGGACACGCGAACACGGTCGATGGTCCGAACGCCAACTTCGTCGGCGTGGTCTATCGCAACGCGTCCGGTACGCTCGACGACGTCGACGTGACCGGTATCCGGGATCCCTATGCGTCCGGCACCACCGCCGACGACAATCCGGTGGTCAGTGGCAATCAGCGGGGTGTCGGCGTCCAGGTGGACAACGACACGATGATGTCGTTCACCATGACCGGGGGATCGATCTCCGATTTCCAGAAGAATGCGACCGTCTTCAATCACGCCGAACTCGACGTCTCCGGAGTCGTCATCACCGGCAGCGGTGCGCAGACGATCAACTGCCAGAATGGAATCCAGGCGCTCAACTGCACCGGCACGATCGATCACAACACGATCACCGACATCGGCTATGCCGGCTCGCAGGTCCTCTATTCCGGCAGCATCCTGCTCTACGGCAACACCGATCTCGACGTGATCGGCAACACCATCGTCGGCACCAACGACGCGACGACCGCGGCCAAGGTGGTCGGCATCTATGTGTTCGACGCCGGGCCGGACAACAGCGGCTACACCATCACCGACAACGTGATCTCCCACGTCGACGAGGGCATGAGCATCTCCGGCGACATCGGGCCGGACGGATTCACGCTGGCGGACAACACGGTCACCGAGCTCGACCTCACCGATCCCTACGCGGGCGGCATCGTGCTCGAGCCGACCGCCGGCAGCACCGGCTCTCTGAACGTCGCCGGCAGTGCGGGTGACGACTATCTGGCCGGCACCGCCGGCAACGACACCCTCGACGGCGGCGCCGGCAACGACACGCTGATCGGTGCTGCCGGCAACGACGTGCTGATCGGTGGCGCGGGCGCGGACGAGTTGAAGGGCGGCGACGGGATCGACACGGTGTCCGGCTATTCCGCATCGGCGAAGATCTCCATCGCGAATGGTCATTGGGTGGTCACAGACGGTGGAAGCGTCGACGTTCTGACCGGCGTCGAAAAGGTCGAGATCGGCGGAAAGACCTACATCCTGGTCGACCACGACGCCGGCAACGGCTTCCAGACCATCCAGGCGGCGATCGATGCCGCGGCCGAGGGCGATACCATCCTGGTGGCGCCGGGCGGCTATACCGAGAGCGCCAACTACAACCCGACCACCGGTGCCAACGATGCGGCCTACGCCAACCCGGTCGGTCTCCTGATCAACAAGAGCGTGACGATCCGGGGCGTCGATGACACGGGCAAGCCGATCACCGAAGCGGCTGATGTGGCCGCGACGATCGTTTCGTCGGTGCAGTCGAACTGGGGCACCAACTTCTTCGTCACGGCGAAGAACGTGACCATCACGGGTCTCGCTTTCGATGCGACCGGTGTCGCCAACGAAGTCAACAAGGCGTTCGAAATCGTCGCGGACGGCTTCACGCTCACCGACAGCAAGGTCTTCAGCTCGACGATGGCGAACGTCGCCTCGACGATCTACATCAACGACGACGCGGTGCCGTCCGATCTCACGGGATGGACGTCGGACATCGCTTCGTTCCTCATCCACGACAACGTCTTGAGTGGTGATTTCGTCGTCGCGAACGGCGCCGGCTACGGCCTGTCGTCGGTTTCGTTCCTGGTGACCGACAACGATTTCGTCCGCAACGCAGGTTCGAGCGCCGACTACAACTGGGGCGTCATCCTGACCGGGTACGACGATGCGGTTGCCTGGCGCAAGGCGCCGGTCGTTCTGCCGACCTTGATCGGGAACACGTTCGCCGACGACTACACCACGTATCAGATCTTCTATGCGCGAGACGACGATCCCGCCAGGTTGCCGAGCAAGGCCTACATCGAGCAGTTCTTGGCCGACAATCACGTCGGTTCCTATGCCTATGCGCTCGATGCATCTGGTGAATTGCGTGTCGTGTCCACGTCCACGTCCAATGGCGTCTCGATCTTCGTCCATGCGGACAATGCATCGTATCTGGCGACCGAGGGTGACACGCTGGTGGTGCATTCCGGCACCGGCAGCTCCGCGCAGGAAGACATCTACGGTGAAGATCTGAAGGTCGAGGTCACCGGTGACACGACCGTGACGTCGTTGGCGATGGCCGACGATTCCTACGCCCACATCGCCAAGCTCACTCTGCTCGGCAACCGGGATCTGGCGGTCAACGGCAATGCCCTCGACAACATCATCACCGGCAACAGCGGCGCCAACACCCTCGACGGCGGCGCCGGCAACGACGTGCTGAAGGGCGGCGGCGGGGCCGACGTGCTGATCGGTGGCGCGGGCGTCGACACGGCAGTCTATGCGGGAACCGCGACGATCGCGGCGACCGCCGGCGGCTGGACCGTCGGCAACGCGGCGGAGGGTACCGACACGCTCTCCGGGATCGAAGTGGTCGACGACGCGGCGGCGGGCAAGATCCTGCTGGTCGGCAACGGCGGCTACGCGACCATCCAGGCGGCGATCGATGCGGCTTTGGCGGGCGACACGATCATGGTCGCGGCGGGCAGCTATGCCGGCTTCACCGTGAACAAGGCGGTCACCATCCTCGGCGCCAATGCCGGCGTCGACGGCACCGCGACCCGCGGCGCCGAGACCATCGTCACCTCGACGGTCGCCGTGACCGCGGCCACGACGCTCGACGGCTTCCAGTTCCAGAAGTCGGTGGCGGGGACGAACGGCATCGACGTCACCGGTTCGGGCGACGTGGTGATCGAGAACTCCCGCTTCTGGTCGACCATCGCCGATGGCAACAGCGAGTCCCGCGCCATCCTGGTGCCGACTTCGTACTCCGGCCACCTGACCATCGACGACAACTTCTTCGGTGGTGTCGCGACCGACGCGTTCAAGAATGCCAGCTGGCAGCGTGGCGTCTGGTCGGATGGGACGGCAGCGCAGCTGACGATCACCGGCAACACCTTCGATCACCTCCGCTCGGCCCTCAATCTCGACGGCTATGACGACGCCAAGAGCTCGGTCACCGGCAACCTCTTCACCAACGACGGATCCGGCATCTCGTTCGGCATTCCGAAGGGGACGACCTACGCCTCGATCACTGCGAACACCTTCACCGGCGTCGATACCGACTACAACTTCCAGAACGTGACGACCCCGGTGGTGCTCGACGCCAGCCACAACGTCGTGACCGATGCGATGAAGATCCTCGGCGGCACCGTCGACGACTCGATCACCGGCACAGACGGTGTCGACATCATCGCCGGTGGGGCCGGCAACGACACACTGACGGGTCTTGGTGGAGACGACGTCTTCGACAGCGCGGTCGCCTCTGATCTCAGCAGCGCTGCGGTCGGCAACGACGCCATCGACGGTGGCACCGGCATCGACACCTATGTCACCACCGCGGCGCTCGACGCCACGAATCTGTCGCTCGTCGGCGGCAAGTGGGTGGTGAGCTCGGGCGGAACCACCGACACGCTGGTCAACGTCGAGCGGATCGACGATGCCGGCACGACCGACATCCTGCTGGTCGGGGCCGGCGGATACGCGAGCGTCGACGCGGCGCTCGCCGTGGCGGTCGCCGGTCAGCGCATCGTCACCTCCAACGGCGGCGAGACCACCGTCTTCACCGTCGACGCGAACCACAAGCTGGTCGCGGCCGGCGGCAGCGGCAACGACACCGTCGATCTCGGCGGGACCACGGCGCCGGTGACCTACGACGCCGGCAACGGCGACAACACCGTCACCACCGGCTCCGGCAACGACGTGATCACCACCGGCTCGGGCAACGACACCGTCCATTCGGGCGACGGCGACGACGTGGTGAGGACCGGCGCCGGCAACGACACCGTGATCGGCGGCACCGGTGGCGGCGACGACCTCTACGACGGCGGCGCCGGCATCGACACCATCACCTATCCCTCGACCAGCCACGGCGTGACCATCGATCTGCGGGCCGTCGATCGCTCGGCGACGGTGCTCTCCGAAGCCGACGGCGCCGGACCGCACGCCGACACGGTCGGTGCGCTGCTCGCGGCGAACGGCTATGCCGCGACCACCGCGGTCGGCCTCGCCACCGGCGCCGAGATCGGCACCGACGTGCTGATCGACTTCGAGAACGCCACCGGCGGCTCGGGCGACGACACCTTCATCGGCAATGCCGGCGACAACGTCTTCACCGGCGGGGCCGGGTCCGACACGGTCGACTACTCGTCCGTCATGGGTGGCTCGGGCATCAATGCGGTCATCGACAGCACCTCGCCCACGGGCTTCCTCATTTCGACGGCCCAGAGCGGAACCGACACGCTGATCGGCATCGAGAACCTCATCGGAACGGGGCTCGCCGACTTCATCACCGGCGACGGGCAGAGCAACACCCTGCAGGGCGGACGCGGTGACGACGTTCTGAACGGCGGCGGCGGCAGCGACGTCGCCCGCTACGTCGGACCGGCCACGGACGACATGGCCGACACGATCTCCAGCACCCGTATCTCCATCGATGCATCGGGCCTTGCGGTCGATCAGGGCGTGGACGAACTGCGCCAGATCGAGACCATCCGCTTCTCGGGCGCGGACTCCGTCTTCGGCAATGCCGACGACCAGGTGTTCTCGATCGCCTCGAACGGCAACGTCGTCACGCTGACGGCCGCCGATTCCGCCGATGCCACGGAGAAGGGCGGCACGGCGAACGGCTCGGGCGGCTCGAACGCCACCGGCAACGTGCTCGCCAACGACATCGATCTCGACGATGCCCACTCGGCGCTCCACGTCACCGCCGTCACCGGAGGTGGCACGGTCGGCACCGCGTTCGCCACGCAGTACGGCTTCCTGACGCTCAACGCCGATGGTACCTACACCTACAGCGTCGACGAAACCAACGCGGTGGTGCAGGCGCTCAATGCCGACAGCGCTCCGCTGACCGAAACCTTCACCTACACCGTTTCCGACCAGACGTCGGCCGGCGACACCTCGTTCAGCACCACGACCGGATCACTCACCGTGCACGTGCACGGCGCCAACGATGCGCCGGTCGCTTCCGCCGTGACGACGCTCGCCCATGCCCAGGAGGAGTCCGCCTACAGCGTCGATCTCGCGACGCTGTTCACCGACGTCGACGATGACGTGACCGGCGCCGGCTACACCTATACGGTCGCCGGCATCGCCTCGGGCGGCGGTCCGCTCGCCGACGGCACCGTCCTCGCCGGTCTCTCGGTCTCCGGTCACGCCCTGAGCTTCACCCCGACCGATGCGCAGGCGAACCAGACCTATACGCTGACCATCACCGCGACCGATCCGCACGGCGCGAGCCTCGCCCGGACTCTGACTCTTACCGTCGACGACGTGAACGACGTTCCGACCGTCACCGCGAAGCTCGCGGGGATCGCCGAGGATGCGGCGGTTCCGGTCACCGGCAACCTGCTCGCGGGTGCCACCGACGGCGACGCCAACGTCGTCCAGGATCTCGACGTCACCGCGATCAGGCTCGGCGACGGCACTGCGGTTTCGGCGGTGGACCTCTCCGGCAACCTCGTCGTGTCCGACGGCGACGGCACGCTCACGGTGAACCCCGAGACCGGCGACTACGCCTATGCGCTGAACAACGCATCGAGCGTCGTGCAGGCGCTGCAGGCCGGCGAGACGCTGACCAAGACCATCACCTATACGGTCACCGACGACGCCGGCGCCAGCACGCCGAATACCCTGACCGTCACCATCACCGGCACCAACGACGCGCCGACGGTCGGCGGTGTGCTCAACGTCGCCGCCACCGAGGGTGGTGCGATCGTCTCCGTCGATGCGCTCTCCGGCGCGTCCGATGTCGATAATGGCACGACCCTGCACGTCGTCGCCCCGGCCACGCCGCCGGCCGGCGTGAGCTTCGTCGGTGCCAGCGACAGCTTCACCTTCGATCCGACCAATTCCGCCTACGACCATCTCGCCGCCGGTCAGACCCAGGTCGTCACGGTGAACTACGGCGTTTCCGACGGCACCACCACCACGGCGGACTCGCTCACCTTCACCGTCACCGGCACCAACGACCGTCCCGACATCGTCGAGGGCGTGGGGGACTCGGACTCTGCCTCGCTGAGCGAGGCGAATGCGCCGCTGAGCACCTCCGGTACGCTGACCGTCACCGACGTCGACACCACCGACAAGGTGTCTCTGTCGGTCTCCGACGTGGCGATCTCCGGCAGCTTCATCGGCACGGCGCCCACCGCGGCCGCGCTGAAGGCGATGCTGACCGTCGGTGCCGGCCCGCTCGACGCCGACGTCGGTACGACCTCGAACGTCGCATGGGCCTTCAACTCGGCGTCGCAGGCCTTCGACTTCCTGAAGGCGGGTGAGACGCTGACCCTGACCTACACGATCGCCGCGCAGGACGATTCAGGTGTCTCGGCTTCCGATACGGATACCCAGACGGTCACCGTCACCATCACCGGCACCAACGACGTGCCGGTGGTCGCGACGGCGCTCACCGAGACCCGCGCGGAAGGCGACGCGGCCTTCTCGCTGAACCTGCTCTCCGGTGCGTCCGACGCCGATGCCGGCGAGACCGAGACACTCGCGGTCACCAACCTCGCCTATACGGTCGACGGCAACGCATCGGCGGGGCTGCCGGCCGGGCTGGCCCTCTCCGGGTCGACGCTCACCGTCGATCCGACCAGCAGCGCCTTCGCCGGCCTGGGCGTCGGCGACAGCCGCACCATCGTCGTCGCCTACGACGTCGTGGATGCGCAGGGTGCCGTCGTCCAGCAGACGGCGACGGTGACCGTCACCGGCACCGAGGATGCCCCGACCTTCGGCTTCGAGCAGGGCTTCGAGACCGACAGCGCCGGCGTCGTCACCGGCGGCGGCTACGGCACGCTGAACATCGTCGCGAGCGGCACCAATGGCATCACCGCAGCCGAAGGCTCGCATTATGCCCTCATCGGGGAAACCAGTTCCGGACCGTTCACCCGCTTCGACGGTTATCGCGCCACCTTCACCGACGATCTCACCGCCGGTGTGAAGGTCTATCTCGACACCGGTTGGGCGTCGGGCAGCGGCTTCGAATATTCGGTCGCCGCCAACGGCTCGGACGGCGCGCATCAGCGTGATTTCGTCTTCCACGTCACCAAGGACACGAGCACCGGGGAACTTCTCGTCGCGGCGAACAACAATGCCGCTTCTCATCCGCAGGAGGATCTCGAGACCTACGCCAATCATGGCACGATCGCGTCGAGCGGCTGGTATACCTTCCAGCACACGTTCCACGAAGTCGCCGGCGTCCTCGCCGTCGATCTCCAGGTGCTCGATTCGACCGGTGCGGTGGTGTTCTCACAGACCCTGTCGAGCACCGCCGACACCATCGCCGAGGTCGGCGGCAACCGTTACGGCTGGTTCACCGACGTCACGGTGCCCGGCGGCCTCGCGGTCGACGCGCTCAGCCTCGGCATCGATCAGGCGAAGATCGCCGAACTCGCCGACGGAGCAGTGGGCGAAGGCACCGCCACCCACACGATCAGCGAAGTCATCCCGTTCGCCGACGTCGATCTCAGCGACACCCACGGTGTCACGGTCGCGGCCGATCATGCCGGTTACCTCGGCACCCTCACCGCGGCGGTCGAGAACGATGCGACCGGCGACGGCGTCGGCATGGTGCGCTGGTCCTTCTCGGTCGACGACGCGGCCATCGAGCATCTCGCGGCGGGCCAGACGGTCACCCAGACCTACACGCTGACCCTCGCCGACGGCCACGGCGGCTCCGCCACCCAGACGGTCACCGTCACCATCATCGGCACCAACGACGCGCCGACGCTCGACGCGGTCACCGGAATCACCGTCACCGACACGGCGGCGGACGATACCTTCTCGGCCACCACCGGCACGCTCGCCGGGCACGACATCGACACCAGCGACGTGCTCGCCTACGGCATCGACGGCGGCAGCGCCTCGTCGGCGCTCGCCGGCTACGACGTCGCCAAGGTCGGCACCTACGGCACGCTCTATGTCGCCTCGGCGACCGGCGCCTACAGCTTCGTGCCGAACGACGGGGCGATCGAAGCGCTGAAGACGACGGCCGCCGAGAGCTTCACCGTCACCGTCTCCGACGGCCATGGCGGCAGCTCGAGCCGGACCCTCGCCGTCACTCTGAACGGCGCCAACGACACGCCGGTGATCGACACCAGCGCTCCGCTGGCGGTGACCGTCGCCGAAGACGGATCCACCAGCGGTTCGATCGCGGTCAGCGATCGCGATGGCGGTGAGAGCTTCACCTACGAAGTCGTCGGTGCGGCCGCCAACGGCACCGCCTCGATCGACGCCGACGGGCGCTACACCTATGTCCCGAACCATGACTACAGCGGTTCGGACGGCTTCGACCTGAAGGTGACCGACGCGTCGGGTGCGAGCACCACGATCCATGCCGACGTCACGGTGACCCCGGTTTCCGACGCCCCGACCCTCTCCGTCGGCGCCGCTTCCGGCGCCGAGGACACGGCGATCGCGATCGGCTCGCAGATCACCGCGGCCCTGACCGATGCCTCCGAGACGCTGACCATCACCCTCTCCGGCATCCCGGCCGGGTCGGTGCTGGCCAACACGGCCGGCGACACGCTGACCGTCTCGTCGAACTCGATCACCCTCACGCCGGCGCAGCTCGCCGGGCTGACGATCACCCCGCCGGCCAACTCCCATGTCGACTTCGACCTCGCGGTGACCGCGACCTCGCAGGACGGCACCGCCGCCGCGGCGAGCAGCGCGTCGCAGAGCCTGCACGTGACGGTCGGCTCGGTCGCCGACGCCGACGTCTTCACCGCGAACACCCACCTCGACCCGACGGTGCTGACCCCGACCGGCAATCTGCTGGTCGGTTCGGGTCTCACCGGCCTGACCGGCTTCGCGGTGGCGACCGATGCCGCCGACGCCCCCGGCGTCGAAATCGGCCTCAAGGCCTTCGTCCGCTATGCCGGCACCTATGCGCTCGATGCCTCCGACGCCACCGGCCACACCTATGTCGTCAATTCCGGCACGGTGGCACAGGGTCCGGTGTCGCTGAATCAGGACACCGACGGAGTCGGTGGCCGCTTCGGTGACGCCGACGACGGCTGGGCGCGTTGGAACTTCGCCGTGTCGCTCGGTGCGGACACCGACGGGAACGGCGGCAGCCTGCGCGATTACGGCTACACCTTCAAGATCGGGCAGGTCGATGCCACCGGCGTTGAAGTCGGCCCGCAGCTGAGCGTTTCGCTGGTCGATTATCTCGCCGCGGCGGTCAGCGCCGGTGCGATCACCTCGACGCAGGCCGCGGCGATCCTCGACGGCAAGGTCTATCAGGACGTCGTCAACCTCGAATACGTCCCGACGCTCAACGCCCTCTTCGATCCGACCGCGACCGGCACCTGGCGGATCGCGGTGACCGCGACCGACTCGGAAGGCGTTCAGGCGCTCGCGAACCACATCGACATCAAGGTGGTGAACGACGCCCCGGATGCGGTCGCCGACACCGGCTTCTCGACCGCCGAGGAGACCGCGATCACGCTCACCGCGGCGCAGTTGCTCGGCAACGACGTCGATCCGAACGGTCAGGTGCTGACCATCACCGGTGTCTCGAACGCCTCCGGCGGTACCATCCACGACAACGGCGACGGGACCTACACCTTCACCCCGGCCACGAACTTCAACGGCACGGCGACCTTCTCCTACACCGTGTCGGACGGCCAGGCCGTGGCGCTGACCGACAGCGCGACGGTGTCGATCGAGGTCGGCGGCGTGAACGACGCGCCGGTGGCGCTCGACCCGAGCTTCGTGGCGGCGCCGATCTCGGAGGACGGGCCGGCGTTCAGCGCGACCCTGGGCTCGGCGGAACTGCCGATCTCGCTGTTCGCCGGTGATGTCGACAGCACGCTGTCGCCCGCGTCGTTCGGCTTCCTCGGCGCGACGATGGGCTCGACCACCTTCGCGAGCCTCGCGGAAGCCGGCATCTCCTATGATCCGTCGACCGGTGTCTTCACCATCGACCCGACCCATGTCGCCGCCTATCAGGAGATCCCTGTCGGCGTTTCGAAGGATGTCGTCGTCACCTTCCGGGTCTCCGACGGCAGCCTCACCGACACCGGCACGGTGACCTTCCGGGTCACCGGCACCAACGACGCGCCGGTGGTCACGGCCGGGCCGCAGACCGGGACGGTGTTCGAGGCCGGTCTGACCCTCGACCACGTCGTCCAGGCCGGGGCCGATCCGTTGGCCACCAACGGCTTCGAGCCGACGATCAACCTCGACGCCCTGATCGGGCCGTATCTCCAGACTCATCCGACCGACGTGGCGACGCTGCTCGGTCTGGTGAAGGCCGCGCTGCCGGCCGGAGCGACGACCGCGGATGCGATCGCGCAGGTGTGGGACTTCCTCGACGACACCTATGTCGCCGGGAACAACTACTACAACATCACCGCGAACCTGCCCTTCGTCTATCTCGGCATCGAATATGCGAAGTATCTGAAGGCCGGCGGCGCGCCGCTGACCGACGTGATCGTCAAGTACACGCCGGACGGGGTCGATACCGGGACGAACCCGGATCGTCTGCAGTCGATGCACGACAATCTGCTCGGCAACCTCTACGGGGTCGATCTGAACTCGCGGTTCAGCGGCAGCATCCGCACCGACATCGCCACGGCGATGACGTCGGCCGGCCTCGACGACCTGCTGACCCGTCCGCCCTTCGCCGGCTACGAGAATACCTCAGTCGCGGCTCCGACCATCGCCTTCGACACTGCCCATCACTATCTGCCGTCGGCTTCGGGCGTGTTGACCGCGACCGACGTCGACGTCGGCGACACCCTGACCTGGTCGGGGTCGGCGACCGGCACCTACGGCAGCCTGACCATCGATCCGACGACCGGTGCGTGGTCCTACACGCTGAACAACAGCGATCCGGACACCATCCGTCTGAACGAGGGCGACCATCCGACCGACGTCTTCACCGCGACCGTCTCCGACGGCCACGGCGGTACGGCGCAGCAGACCATCACCATCACCGTCAACGGCGCCAACGATGCGCCGGTGGCGAACGTGGTGCCGACCAACACGTTCGGCTCGATCGCGGAAGGCGCGAGCTTCTCCGGCACCGTCGGCTCGGGCTCGGGAGCGATCCCGGTCTCGCTGTTCGCGACCGACGTCGACGACACGCTGCTGCCGTCGGGTCTGAGCTTCACCGGCGCGACGATCGGCGGCGTGGCCGTCGCCAGCCTCGCGGCGGCGGGCATCGCCTATGATGCGGCGACCGGTGCCTTCTCGATCGACACCAACGGCATCACCGCCTACGAGGCGCTCGGTGTCGGCGAAACCGCCACCGTGGTGATCTCCTTCACCGCGACCGACGCCCATGGTGCGACCTCGAACACCGGCAACGTCACCTTCGTCGTCACCGGCACCAACGACGCGCCGGTGGTCACGGCCGGGGCGCAGACCGGGACGGTGTTCGAGGCCGGTCTGACCCTCGACCACGTCGTCCAGGCCGGGGCCGATCCGTTGGCCACCAACGGCTTCGAGCCGACGATCAACCTCGACGCCCTGATCGGGCCGTATCTCCAGACTCATCCGACCGACGTGGCGACGCTGCTCGGTCTGGTGAAGGCCGCGCTGCCGGCCGGAGCGACGACCGCGGATGCGATCGCGCAGGTGTGGGACTTCCTCGACGACACCTATGTCGCCGGGAACAACTACTACAACATCACCGCGAACCTGCCCTTCGTCTATCTCGGCATCGAATATGCGAAGTATCTGAAGGCCGGCGGCGCGCCGCTGACCGACGTGATCGTCAAGTACACGCCGGACGGGGTCGATACCGGGACGAACCCGGATCGTCTGCAGTCGATGCACGACAATCTGCTCGGCAACCTCTACGGGGTCGATCTGAACTCGCGGTTCAGCGGCAGCATCCGCACCGACATCGCCACGGCGATGACGTCGGCCGGCCTCGACGACCTGCTGACCCGTCCGCCCTTCGCCGGCTACGAGAATACCTCAGTCGCGGCTCCGACCATCGCCTTCGACACTGCCCATCACTATCTGCCGTCGGCTTCGGGCGTGTTGACCGCGACCGACGTCGACGTCGGCGACACCCTGACCTGGTCGGGGTCGGCGACCGGCACCTACGGCAGCCTGACCATCGATCCGACGACCGGTGCGTGGTCCTACACGCTGAACAACAGCGATCCGGACACCATCCGTCT
>CALFRR010000210.1 GCA_937919435.1 uncultured Alphaproteobacteria bacterium
CGGCATACGAGAGTCAAGTGTGACTGGAGTTCAGACGTGTGCTCTTCCGATCTCTTCGGCGCGGCGATCGGCGGAAACAGGCCGAAATTGACGTTCATCGGCTGGAACGAGCGTGGGGCGCCGGCCTCCGCCTCGGACGAGAGGTGGCCGCCGGTGATGTGGCCGAGCAGCGCGCCGAAGGCGGTGGTCGGCGGCGGCGGCGCGACGTCGAGGCCGAGCCGTTCGGCGGCGGCGAAACGGCCGGCGAGATGGCCGATGGCGGCGCTCTCGACATAGCCCTCGCAGCCGGTGATCTGGCCGGCGAAGCGCAGATCCGGGCGGCTCTTCAGCTCCAGCGTCGACCCCAGCAGGCGGGGGGAATCGAGGTAGGTGTTGCGGTGGAGGCCGCCGAGGCGGGCGAACTCGGCCCGCTCCAGGCCGGGGATCATCCGGAAGACGCGGACCTGTTCGGCGTGCTTCAGCTTGGTCTGGAAGCCGACCAGATTCCACAGCGTGGCCAGGGTATTGTCCTGGCGCAACTGGACGATGGCGTGGGGCTTGACCGTCGGATTGCGGGGATCGGTGAGGCCGACCGGCTTCATCGGCCCGTGACGCAGGGTCTCGCGGCCGCGCTCGGCCATCACCTCGACCGGCAGGCAGCCGTCGAAATAGGGGGTGGAGGCCTCCCACTCCTTGAACGACACCTTCTCGCCGGCGATCAGCGCATCGACGAAGGCTTCGTATTCCTCGCGGTTCATCGGGCAGTTGAGGTAGTCGGCGCCGGTGCCGCCGGGGCCGGCCTTGTCGTAGCGCGACTGGCGCCAGACCCTGTCCATGTCGATCGAGTCGAGATGGACGATCGGGGCGATCGCATCGAAGAAGGCGAGGCCGTCCGAGCCGGTCAGGCCGGCGATCTCGGCGGCGAGCGGTCCGGAGGTGAGCGGGCCGGTGGCGACGATCGCCGAGACGCCGGGGCGGGGGGCGAGCGAGGTGATCTCGCCGCGGCGGATCTCGATCAGCGGATGCGCCTCGAGCGTGCGGGTGATCTCGGCGGCGAAGCCGTCGCGATCGACCGCCAGGGCGCCGCCGGCCGGGACCTGATGGGCGTCCGCGGCGGCCATCACCACCGAGCCGCAGCGCCGCAGCTCGGCGTGGATCAGGCCGACGGCGTTGGTGGTGGCGTCGTCGGAGCGCAGCGAATTGGAGCAGACGAGTTCGGCCAGCCGATCGGTGGCATGCGCCTCGGTGGTCCGGACCGGCCGCATCTCGTGGAGGATCACCGGCACGCCGGCCCTCGCCAGCACCCAGGCGGCTTCCGAACCGGCCAGTCCGCCGCCGATCACCTCCACCGGTTCCGGGGTCTTCGTCGTCGTCATCGCTCTCTCCGCGGGAGGCGGTCGAGCCGCCGAGAGGGTCGGCCTAGCACGTCCCGCCGCCGCAGCGAAGGGGCGGCGTACCGACGAGCGACGAAAGCACACGCGATCGGCAAATATTGCCTGTGGTGAAACCGAGACGAGTGTCTCTAATTGGAAGCCGATATTCGAGCGATTCGTGAATTCGTCGAAATGAGGCGGTCATGCGGGCGACGTGTCTGAGCATCGGGGTGGTTCTCCTCGCCGCACTCGGCGGCTGCAAGTCCGACGCTCCGGAGAACCGCCCGAAGCTCGCACTGGTCGAAGAGACCGATCCGGTGGTCACCGGAAGCCTGCCGCGGCCATCGGCCTTCCTGATCGAGGCCGGGGTGGAGAACTGGTACAGGGAGCGCGGCGCGACGCTGCCCTCCGGTGATCGGCTCGCCTACTGCCACGGCTACGGCTGCGAATTCCGCACGCCGATACCGATGGGCGAGGAGGAGCAGGCGGCGCTGACCGCGATCTTCCAGGCGCATCGCGGCTCACCGGCGGAGGAACGGGTGGGGATCGATCTCGCCGATCAGTGGTGGGAGAAGCGGGCGGACCGCGAGATCGGCGCGCCGCCGGACGTGCGCGGCTCCGACCTCGCGCATTCGCACGTCGCCGGCCAGACCGACTGTCTCGACGAGGCGACCAACACGACGACGCTGCTGCTCCATCTCGAGCGGAAGGGGCTCCTGCGCTTCCATCACGTGATGCGGCCGGAGAGCCGGGGGGCCCTGCTCTATGCCCACGCGACCGCGGTGATGCGTGACCGCACCACCGGCATCGACTGGATCGCCGACAGCTGGATGCGCGATTCCGGCGATCGGATCGACGTGATGACCCTCGAAGAGTGGTTCTCCCGCGCCTACACCGATCCGGAGAGCTGACGGCGGAAGCGGCCGAGGGGGCGCCCGCGGTCGGGCCTCGTGCCGGATGCGCGCGGTTTCGACACGGGGCAGGATCGGACGGCCGGGGACGCGCCCATCCGGCGGTCTCTCCCACGAGGACGAGAGTTCGCCGCCCGTACCCCGCCGGCTCCGGTCGTCCCCGCCCGACACTCCGGTGCGTCGGGTGGAGGCGCCCCTTGCTGCCGCGATCGTCGGAAACAGCGTGCGAAGCCGCCTTCCGGCACGTCTCGTGCTGCCGGGGGCGACGGAGGCGGGTGCATCCGTCGCTCACGACGGGCGCACGAAGTGATCCTGCCTCCTCGGAGGGTCGCCCGAGCGTTCCTGTTCGGCGTGGACCGTCGGGAGGCGGGGCGGCACTCGGTCGGTAGGTTCGGGATCGCCTCGATGGGGCGGTGACGTGGCGTGGCACGGGCGATCGCGGGAGAGCGAAATCGTCGCGGGAGAGAGGCCGCGCGGACCGGGGGGCGGCGCTCACCGTGGTCCCTGGCGAAAGAGACGACGCTTCGGTGCGCAGCATGGCGCCGGCGATCGCGGGAAAGAAATCGAGCCCCTCGAATCGAGACGCCCGCCGGTGGGAGGAGATGGCCGGCGGGCGCTCGAGGGTCCGAAACGCGCCGGGAGGAGTGGCACGTTCGGCCATACGGGTCGCGCGCTGTGGGAGGAGGAGTGCGGCAGCGACCCGAAGGTTATGACTTGCGATCCGCCCGCCTCACCGGTCCGATCCGAAATCGGATCTCTCGGTGACACCGCGCGCGGTATCTTCGAGCGAGACAATAGGACAACTCGCCTGACGTATTAAGGCATCGCGCCGCATGGCGCTCATGCGTTTTCGACAGGTTGCCGAGTCATCGCCTTCACGGAACAGTCGAATTCGGATCGGACACCGCGTGGAGGCGATCGCCGTCCGGTGGTGCGGCAATCGACCGCAGGGACGTCCTGCCCGTGTCGAGCCTTCCCCCAATCGGTGGTGCAGAAAGCGCGACGGTCTGGATCGGGTCGAAGCCGGACATCCATGCGCCCCCTCCTGTCGCCTCCGCTCCTCGTGAGGGTAGAACGGCGAAAGGGGGGGGCTCCGTGTCCGAGATTGCCGGAGTCGGAAAGGCAGCCGGGCCGCCTCTCCCTTCTCTCGGAAGCGGGACCGTCGCGGTGGCCGCCTTCGGGACGGCCCCGCGGAAGGAAGGGACGGAGGGGCGAGCGTGCAGGGAAGAGGTCCTGACGACGACCCGGGCGAGATCACGGATCCCCGGTGGGGAGCGCGTGCTGGGGAAAAATTCCGCGGCGGGTGCGCGACCGCCGCCGGCCGGCGAGACCGAAGCCGACAGACGGCCGGTCGATCCCGACGGGTCTTCGAGGGCGTCGAGGTCCGTTCCGGAACCGGGGGAAAGGGCGAGCCGGGGCCCGCCGCTTCAGCTCCGGGCCGGGCGGCGGCCGAGCAGTTCCGCGAGGAAGTGGCCGGTGTGGCTGCGCGGCTCCTTCACCACGTCCTCGGGGCGGCCGACCGCGACGATCTCGCCGCCGCCGTCACCGCCTTCCGGGCCGAGGTCGAGGATCCAGTCGGCGGTCTTGATCACTTCGAGATTGTGCTCGATGACCACCACGGTGTTGCCCTGGTCGACCAGTTCGTGCAGCACCTCGAGCAGCTTGGCGACGTCGTGGAAATGCAACCCGGTGGTCGGCTCGTCGAGGATGTAGAGGGTGCGGCCGGTCGATCGACGCGCCAGTTCCTTCGACAGCTTCACCCGCTGGGCTTCGCCGCCGGAAAGCGTCGTCGCCTGCTGGCCGATGTGGACGTAGCCGAGCCCGACCCGCGAGAGGGTCTCGAGTTTCTCGCGGATCGCCGGCACCGCGGCGAAGAACTCGACGCCCTCGTCGACCGTCATGTCGAGCACATCGGCGATCGAACGACCCTTGAAGGTCACTTCCAGCGTCTCGCGGTTGTAACGCTTGCCCTTGCAGGTGTCGCAGGTGACGTAGACGTCGGGCAGGAAGTGCATCTCGATCTTGATGACGCCGTCGCCCTGGCAGGCCTCGCAGCGACCGCCCTTGACGTTGAACGAGAACCGCCCGGGGCCGTAGCCGCGGGCCTTCGCCTCCGGCAGGCCGGCGAACCATTCGCGCACCGGGGTGAAGGCGCCGGTATAGGTCGCCGGGTTGGATCGCGGCGTGCGGCCGATCGGCGACTGGTCGATGTCGATCACCTTGTCGATCAGCTCGAGCCCCTCGACGCGGTCGTGCGGCGCCGGATTGTCCTTGGCGCCGTTGAGCCTGCGGGCGACCGCGCGGAACAGTGTGTCGATCAGGAAGGTCGACTTGCCACCGCCGGAGACCCCGGTGACGCAGGTGAAGACGCCGAGCGGAACCTCCGCGGTGACGTTCTTCAGATTGTTGCCGCGGGCGCCGACCACCTTCAGGGCGCGCCCCTTGTCGATCCGCCGCCGCTTCTTCGGGACCGGCACCGAGAGCTCGCCGGAGAGATAGCGCCCCGTGAGCGACGCCGGGTTCGCCATGACCTCGGCCGGCGTACCCTCGGCCACGATGTGGCCGCCATGGATGCCGGCGCCGGGACCGACGTCGACGACGTAGTCGGCGGCGAGAATCGCATCCTCGTCGTGCTCGACGACGATCACCGTGTTGCCGAGGTCGCGCAGGTGCTTCAGCGTCTCGAGCAGTCGGGCGTTGTCGCGCTGGTGGAGGCCGATCGACGGCTCGTCGAGCACGTAGAGAACGCCGGTCAGACCGGAGCCGATCTGCGAGGCGAGGCGGATGCGCTGGCTCTCGCCGCCCGACAGGGTTCCGGAGTTGCGGGCGAGAGTCAGATATTCGAGACCGACGTCGTCGAGGAACTTCAGGCGCTCGCGGATCTCCTTGAGGATCCGGTGGGCGATCTCGTTCTGCTTCGGCGTCAGCCGTTCCGGCAGGCTCTGGAACCAGGGCAGGGCGCGGCGGATCGACATCTCCGCGACCTCGCCGATGTGCAGACCGTCGATCCTGACCGCCAGGGCTTCCGGCTTCAGGCGGTGGCCGCCGCAGTCGCGGCAGGGGGTGGTGGCGAAGTAGCGCTCGATCTCCTCGCGCGACCAGTCGCTGTCGGTCTCCCGCCAGCGCCGCTCGAAGTTGGGGATCAGCCCCTCGAAGGTCTTGCGGGTGCGGTGATGGCGCAGGCCGTCGTCGTAGGCGAACTCGACGGCAGTCTGGCCGGTGCCGTGGAGGATCACCCGGCGGGCCTCCTCGGGCAGGTCGCGCCAGGGCACGGTGAGCGAGAAACCGTAGTGACGGGCGAGCCCGTCGAGAGTCTGCAGGTAGAAGGGAGAGGTCGACTTCGCCCAGGGAGCGATCGCACCCTTGGAGAGCGACAGTGCGGTGTCGGGGACGACGAGGTCGGGGTCGACCTTCTGTTCGGAGCCGAGACCGCCGCAGGTCGGACAGGCGCCGAACGGATTGTTGAACGAAAACAAGCGCGGCTCGATCTCGGCGATGGTGAATCCGGAGACCGGGCAGGCGAATTTCTCGGAAAAGACGAGGCGGCGGGGCTGACCGGAGTCGTCCTTCTCGTCGGCGTATTCGGCATAGGCGATGCCGTCGGCGAGCCCGAGCGCGGTCTGGAAGCTGTCGGCGAGGCGGGTCGCGAGATCGGGGCGGACGACCAGGCGATCGACGACCACGTCGATGTCGTGCTTCAGCTTCTTGTCGAGGGCGGGAGCATCGGCGATCTCGTGGAAGGCACCGTCGATCTTGACCCGCTGGAAGCCGCGTTTCTGGAAATCGGCGAGTTCCTTGCGATATTCACCCTTGCGGCCGCGCACCACCGGGGCGAGCAGAAAGAGTCTGGTCCCCTCGGGGAGTGCCAGCACCTTGTCGACCATCTGGCTGATCGTCTGGCTCTCGATCGGCAGTCCGGTCGCCGGCGAATAGGGGATTCCGATGCGGGCGAAGAGCAGCCGCATGTAGTCGTAGATCTCGGTGACGGTGCCGACCGTCGAGCGCGGATTCTTCGACGTCGTCTTCTGTTCGATCGAGATCGCCGGCGACAGGCCGTCGATCTGGTCGACGTCCGGTTTCTGCATCATCTCGAGGAACTGCCGGGCGTAGGCGGAGAGGCTCTCGACGTAACGACGCTGGCCCTCGGCGTAGATGGTGTCGAAGGCGAGCGACGACTTGCCCGAGCCGGACAGTCCGGTCATCACGACGAGGCTGTCGCGAGGCAGGTCGATGTCGATGTTCTTCAGATTGTGCTCGCGTGCACCGCGGATCGACAGCGTCTTGCCGGCGCTCTCGAACAGGCGACGGGTCGCGATCGCCGCCACGTCTTCGATCGCGCCGGCCGCACGGGAGGGTCGCTGCTGGTTCATCTCGTCTCCGCTCGTCGGCGCCACGCGCCGTTCGGCCGCCGTCGGGTTCGCCGACCGAGGGCGCTCGCTCGGCGATTCGGTCCGGCGAAATTCCGCTTGCCTCGTCGTCGTTCGCTCGTGTAGAACACAACAGGAACATTTGCAAGGCGGAAATCGACGGAAACGCCTGGACCCAGTCTACAGGAAGTGGTGCGTGGGCTGCACCGCTCCGTCCGCGGCGCGGCGGTTGTGGACAGGTTTGTGGATAACTCGATCGGTACTCGTTCGGGCGGCGCGAGGCTCTGGGTCGGGGGGAGCGGAGCGACTAGACGGTTGGAACCGGCGGTCGAGCCGGTGGTGTTTCCGTGCGGTCACGGTGCATCCGGGGCGCCCTCGGGCGCGTGGCAAGAAGGCGCCGTCCGACGGGCGGTGGAGGAGGGACGCGATGTCCGGAAGCGTGAACAAGGTCATCCTGGTCGGCAATCTCGGGGCCGATCCGGAAATCCGCCGGACCCAGGACGGGCGACCGATCGTCAACCTCCGCATCGCCACGTCCGAGAGCTGGCGCGACCGTAACTCGGGCGAACGGCGCGAGCGGACCGAATGGCACCGGGTGGTGATCTTCAACGAAGGTCTCGCCAAGGTCGCCGAGCAGTATCTGAAGAAGGGCGCCAAGGTCTACATCGAGGGTCAGTTGCAGACCCGCGAGTGGGAGGACCAACAGGGGCAGAAGCGCTATTCGACCGAAGTGGTGGTTCAGGGATTCAACGGCCAGCTGACCATGCTGGACGGGCGTGGCGGCGGATCCGGTGGTGGCGGTGCCGGTGGCGGCGACGACTTCGGTGGTGGCGACGACTACGGCGGATCCTCGGGCGGCTGGGGTGGTGGCGGCGGCCGCTCGGCGGCGCCGCGCGGCGGGTCGGGCGGTGGCTATGGCGGCGGTCGTTCGGGCGGCGGCGGACGTCCGGCCGGTGGTCCTCCGCCGGCATCGAGCGGAATCGACGACGAAATTCCGTTCTGATGCCGAGTTCGAGCGACGGTCGACGGTGAGGGGCCGGGCTCGCTCCGGTGGAAGGTGCGTCCGGGCGATGGATCCGAGCGTGGTCTCGAAACGATGGTGTCCGGCGGCCTCCGACCGCCGGATTGGGCCAGCGCGGTGCGGTTGTGGCGACTTCCCGGTCCCGGCGGCGGGCTCCGGGGGGGCGAAGCGGCAGTAGTGTCGCGAAGCGGCGGTGTCGCGGCGCCGGGATCTGGGCACGGCGGTTCGGTGGTCGGGTGAGCGGGAGC
>CALFRR010000211.1 GCA_937919435.1 uncultured Alphaproteobacteria bacterium
TCGGTGAATCACGCAACCTCGCCGAGCGCAACGGCCTTTTGGGTCAGGCTCTCAGCATGTGGAACGCCTGACCGAGCAGCGAGGCGAAGCCGATCTCGAACGGCGAGAAGCCGTAGAGCTTGCCCGCCTGCACCAGCACCGGCAGAACCCCGTAGAAGAAGGCGTCGTTCGACAGGAAGAAGCCACCGGGCGCCGAGATCAGGATGACGATCAGCCCCCAGAACCGGCCCATCGACTGCGGCACCACCGAGACCAGACTGCCGGCCATGGCGTCGGACATGCCCGAGTTGGTGAACAGCCCCATGAAGACACCGGCGCCGATGACCATGATGACCGTGGTCAGCACCTCCGAGGAGTTGGCGAAGATGCGGTCCTTCTGCTCCTTCAGCGAGGCGTAGTTGATCACCAGCGCCAGCACGGTGCCGACGATGAAGATGAACACCGGGTCGAAGGTGCCCTCGATCAGCAGGAACAGCGCCGCCGCGGTCAGGAAGGCGTTGATCGGCGCACGCTTCGGACGCTTCAGGGCAGCGTCCTCGTCGGCGGTGTCGGCGAAGATCTGGGCGATGTCGGCGTCGGAGAGATGCTGGATGCCGAGCCGCCGGCGTTCGGCGAGACCGAGCCACCACGCTCCCGCCGTGACGAACAGGCTCGCCAGAACCATCCCCGGCAGCAGGGCGTTGAGCAGCTTCTGGACGTCGATGCCTTCGATCACCGCGATCACTCGGGCGGTCGGGCCGCTCCACGGCAGGAGATTGAGGATGGTGTTCTGCAGGATCAGCAGCACGCCGAGATGCATCATCTTCAGCCGGAGCTTCTGATAGACCGGAATCAGCGCCGAGCAGCAGATCAGCGTGGTGGTGGTGCCGTCGCCCGACATCGACACGACCGTCGCCAGAACGCTGGTGGCCACCAGGACCTTGAGCGGATCGCCCTTGGCCAGCTGGATCACCCGGCGGGTCAGCGGGTCGAACAGACCGACGTTGAGCATCAGGCAGAAGAACATGATCGCGAAGAACAGCATGAACGCCGTTCCCGAGGTCTTGGTCAGGCCGGCCTTGACCCAGATGCCGAGCACCCTGAGTTGGTCCCAGACGGTCAGTACGTCGGCCGACAGCTTCAGCGTCTTGGCCGTGGGCGCCTGATAGAGACCGAGAAGCGCACCGACGATCGCGAACAGGATCGGGATCAGAACGATCGCCACGAACGGATGCAGCTTCTTGGCGAGGATGAGCGACATGAAGACGATCACCGTCGCCCATGCCAGTAGCGTGATCAGCATGATTTCCTCCCGGACTGTTCTCGTGTGCCGGTTTTCGTTGTCGTTGTCGTCGTGGGGCGGCCGGATCAGGCGAGGAAGGTCGCGTCCTGGCGGCGCCGCAGCGACCACAGGAGCGAGCCCTCGGGTTCTTCGACCATGTCGTAGGTGACGGTGGTGCCGGCGGGGATCGCGACCCTGGCACGGTTGCCGTTGAGGAGATGAGCGGCGGCGACGTTGCCCGGCGCGATCGGCGCCGCCGGGACGATCCGGGCGGTGGTCATCGGGCTGTGGTCGTTGCCGAACACCTCGCCGGCGGCGATGTCGCGGGCGGCGACCCGGGCGAGATCGAAGCGCGGCCTGAAATCGTCCGAAGCGGTGTCGAGGCCGAGCAGACCGGCGACCAGGAGCGAGGTGGAGGTCTCGACGCCGCACAGGTGATAGGGCCGGTAGATCACCGCGGCGGTGTCGTCGTGGTTGGCGATCTGACCCTTGGTGGTCAGCACGTGATTGGAATAGGCGTTGTCGCAGCGCACCACCAGGAAGACGCCACCACCGAGCCCGGCCTCGTCGGGGGCACGCAGGCAGGTGGCGAGATCGACCACGCCGGGCCGCTCGAACAGACCACCGTCGGCGGTGGTCGCATAGGCGATCGGGATCTCGGTGATCCTGAGCGGCGCGTGGATCAGAGTGTCGACCGCCGGCGCCAGGCCGGTGTAGTTCGCCGCCACCGTCATCTCGCAGAGATCGTAGGATCCCGGCTGCGGCAGCTTCGCCAAGATCCGGCGGCGCTCGGCGACATACTCTGCCGCCCCGCCGGCCGGGATCTTGCCGAGATAGACCCGGTCCTCCGGAGCGACCGTGACCGTCTCGACGTAGGGGGCGTGGATCTTCTTGTCGGTCTTGATGGTGACGGTGCCCGCCTCGGCGTCCCAGATGAACTCGCCGTCGGTTGCCTTGCCGCCGGAGAGGACGGTCAGTCCGATCGACTTCGCCCATTCGTGGAGCCCGATCAGCAGGCCGTGCTGGTCACCGTCGACCGGCGTGTAGACCACCCCCGCCTCGGTGGCGATTCTCTTCAGGATCGGACCGACGCAGGCGTCGCTGTCCTTGGTGATCATCGCGACGTGTTTCTTGTTCTCGATCGCGTCGAGGGCGTAGGCGGCGCTCGCCTCGGGAATGCCGGTGCTCTCGGCGACGACGTCGACCGCGGCGATCCGCGCGACGATCTCGCAGCGGTCGGTGTAGACCCGGCGGCCGGCGGTGATCGCCGTCTCGGCCTCGGCGACGTTGCCCGCGAAGGCGATGTCGGCCTCGGCGAACCCCGCCTTGACCAGGGCGCCGCGCGCAGCCTCGACCGCGATGTCGGCGACCACCACCACCTCCATCAGCGGGGTGTGTGGATCCTGAGTGACGATCGCCGTCCCGTAGTTTCCGGCACCGATGACCCCGACCCGGACGCGATCCCGTCGAGCGAATTTCTTGTAGAGGTGGTGGTAGATCATGAGGTTCCCTCTCGTGGACGCACGTCTTCGCACGGTCCCGCGGGCGGAACTGCGTGAAAGAGCGGATGATGTCTGGATGACCGACGGCGACTCCCTCGGCGGGAGCCGAGACGGCGGCCCGCTTTTGGATCCGCACTTGTTCGGCCGGCGGACCCGTTTGTTTGACCGGAAGATACGAGACCTTGTCGTGGCTGTAAAATTGTGATCCTCTATGGCGGTCCATTCAAAATTTGAATGACCGCCCTCGGATCGTCGGTGGCGCGTCGGACGGGACGTTTCCGATG
This sequence comes from uncultured Alphaproteobacteria bacterium, assembly GCA_937919435.1. Classification (GTDB taxonomy): domain Bacteria; phylum Pseudomonadota; class Alphaproteobacteria; order Rhizobiales; family Ancalomicrobiaceae; genus Siculibacillus. The sequence goes on from CALFRR010000211.1 coordinate 3,048, forward strand.
GACGAGAGCGACTGGAAGATCCTGGTCGAGCTGAAGCGCTGCGGAACCATCACCCGGACCGCCGAACGGCTGAACATGAGCCAGCCGAACCTCTCCAAGAAGCTGCAGGCGATCGAGCACGAACTCGGGGTCGGCGTGGTTCTGCGCACCACCAAAGGAGTGTCGTTCACGCCCGAAGGCGACTATCTGGCGCGCGAGGCGGCGGAGGTGCTCGCCCGCTTCGGTGAAATCCGCCACAGCCTCCTGAAGATCGGTGACGGCCGGGCCGGAACGATCAAGATCGGCATGACCAACGCCTTCGCCCGCTACACGCTGCCGTCGTGGCTGAAGCACTACAAGACGATCTTCCCGGACGTCGATTTCGACGTCGCCACCGACGTCAGTTCGCGGATCGTCGAGCGGCTCGTCGCCGACGAGATCCACGTCGGCTTCATCCGCGGCGATCTGGACGGTGACTTCGAGCGGACGCTGATCGGCGCGGACCGGGCTCATCTGGTCAATCGCGACCCGATCGAACTCGCCGACCTGCCGAAGACGCCGCAGATCACCTATCTGAGCGACCCCTGGGCGGTGAAGCTGCTCGACGGCTGGTGGCACGCGCATTTCTCCCGGCCGCCGCTCGTCGGCATGCGCGCCAATCACGGTGAGACCTGCCTGGAGATGGTCGCCAACGGCCTCGGTTACGGCATCTTCCTGTCGCCGCACTTCCTCGAACGGTCGACCGAACTCTTCCGTCGACCACTCGCCTATCCGGACGGGCGCCCGTTCGGGCGCAATTCCTGGATGATCTCGACCCCGGCCTTCGCCGGTCTGCCACTGGTCGCCAACTTCATCGACTACGTGCGCGGCGAGATCGAGCAGACCGGCCGACGCCTCTCGCCGCTGCCGGGACCGTCGCGGTTCTGACCGCCGACCCGCCCGGTGGCGCGAGTGACGTTGCCCCGAGTTTTATCCGGATTCTGAATTTGCTCCGTCGGTTGGGATTGGCCTTGGGGGCGGGGTTGGCGTCGGGAGACGGCGCGAAGCTGATCGGGTTGCGCAGCGCCGTCTCACGCGAAAAGGTGCGGGCGAACTCGGCCGGGGTCTCCGACCGAGCCCTGAATGTGGTTGGGCGTCGTTGTAGTCGGCACGCCAGCGACCGAGCAGCACGCGAGCCAGGGCGATCGTGGCGTCGGCGTATCCTCAAGAAACCCGCCGTTCTCTCCGACGCATTCCGCTGTTTCCCTGCTCGGCGGAGCCGACGAGATCGCCATATTCGTTGATCGGCCGGGGGCGTCCGATGAGGAATCCCGGAATTTCGTCGCAATGTTCCGACGACAGAAACGCCCGCAGGTCCTCGGTTTCGACGTCCGCGGCGATGACCGGCAGATCGAGAACGCGGCACAGGCCGATGACGGCTCGCACAATCGCGGTGGATTGCTCGTTCTCGCCGAGGCTCGAGACGAATGTTCGAACGATCTTGATTTTGTCGAAGGGGAAGGCCTGGAGGTCGGAGGGCGACGAATAGCCGGTCCCGAAGCCGTTCATCGCGATCTTGATTCCCATCGCCTTCAGCCGGCGCAGTAGGCCGATCGTCCTGGAAAAATCGTTGACGAGAACCCCCTCGGTGATCTCGAGCTCGAGACGCTTCAGGCCGAGGCCGGTTTCGAAGAGGATCTGCTGAACCAGGCTCGGCAGGTCGCCGTGGCGGAACTGCACCGGCGACAGGTTGACCGCGACGATCAGAGGGGTCGACCACGACGCGGCGGTTCGGCAGGCCTCTCGCAACACCCACTCCGAGATGTCGATGATCGTTCCTCCCTCTTCGGCGAGAGGTATGAAGATGGAGGGAGGCACCAGGCCGAGGGTCGGATGGGCCCAACGCAGCAACGCCTCCAAGCCGACGACGTCGCCGCCGAGACGGGCCTGCGGTTGGAACCAGAGCGCGAGTTCCTTTCGCTCGAGCGCGCCGGCCAAATCGCTCTGAAGAGCGCGGCGATCGCGCAAGGTCTTGTCCATCTCTGCCTCGAAGAAGCGGATCGTGTCGCGCCCCTCCGCTTTCGAACGATAGAGAGCCGCGTCGGCATTCGACAGCAACGCGGCCGCGTCGTGTCCGTCGACCGGGTAGATCGCCACGCCGATGCTCAGGCCCGCCCGCACGCGGACGCCGCCGAGCACGATTTCCTCGGCCATCGCCGTGCGGAGCCGCCGAGCGAGCTCCTCGGCGGAGGTCGGTTGCGGTGTGGCGCGGTAGACGATCATGAACTCGTCGCCGTCCAGGCGCGCCACGAACGCGTCGGGCGCCGTCCGTCGCAGGCGGTCGGCGACCTCATGCAACAACCGATCTCCGGCCGGATGCCCGTAGACGTCGTTGATGCACTTGAAGCGGTCGAGATCGATGCTGAAGACGGCGAAGCGCCGATCGCCCTGTCGTGTCTCTCCGATGCACTGCTCGAGATGCGCCGAGAACGCGGCTCGGTTGGGCCGGCCGGTCAACGAGTCGTGGTGGAAGAGAAAGGCAACCCGGTCTTCGGCCAGGCGCTTTTCGGTGATGTCCTCGGCGACACCGAGAAGGAACCGAGTATCGCCGCTCTCGTCACGAACGACCAGACGACTGACCGACAGGATGCGCTTTCCGGCATGGGGTGTATCAGGCGTTTCCGGATCGGCGATCTGGTCTCGATCGCCTCGGAGCAACGCATTCTCCGACGACGCCGTCGACGAAGCGATCGCCGCATCGAAGATGTCCTGGTCTCTGCGTCCGAGAATCTCTTCCCTGGGAGGCCCGAACAGGGTTTCTCGTGCTCGGTTGAGCAGGACATACCGACGGTCTCTCGGCTCCTTCACGAAGAGCGTGGTCGGCACGTTCTCGATGATGGCATCGAGGAACTCACGGGTTGTGGCGAGGTCGGTGATCCGATGCCGCGATGGTGGCGAGTTCTGCGCTCTCGTAGGCATCGAACGGTGCGTCGGTCGCCTGCTTCTCGAGATGGAAGACGTCGGCTCGAATGAGGTGCGTGAGATCGCTTTCGGCGAGTTCCTCGACGGACTCCGTGCGTAGGAATGCCTCTGCTTCGGCGAACCGGCGATCGGCCTCGTGGCGCTCGATGCGCGCGAGCCTCGCCGCCTCCGCGTGCGAAACTGCGCCGAGCGACCCGACGATCTCGCCCTTGCCGATGGTCTTGCGCAGCTTGTCGGGGACGCGAACGCGAAACTGCCAGACGTTTCCACGCCGAGAAAGTCCGGGCACTCTGGCCATCTGCTCGTCGTCTCGTGGAGCGCCGTTGTGTAGCAGAGCCGCTTCGTAACCCTTTGATTTTCCGGGCTTCCTAACCATTTCAATGAGATGGAAGGAGAATGGCGGAGAGGGTGGGATTCGAACCCACGGTACGCTTGCGCGTACAACGGTTTTCGAGACCGCCCCGATCGACCACTCCGGCACCTCTCCGCGAGATATCGCTCCAGGTCGAACGAGCGAGCGACCCTATATACGGCACCTCCGGAGGTGACAAGTCCCACCCGCACATTCTCGAGAATTATCCCGGGCTTGTTCCAGTCCGCTCCACCGACGCCGGTTTCTCCTGCCGGTCGCTCTCCTGCCGCTCCGCCGCTCCGCCGCTCCGGCGTTCCCCCGCTCCGCTCGCCGATCGGCGCCGCGGCGCGCCGGTCCCGCCCTCTCCGAGTGACCGGATCCCGGCCGCGCGACGCGTGCTCGTCGCCCGGCTTCCGGCGTTCGACCCGGTCCCGCGCCGCCCGGCTGCGGTCGCCGGCACGACGTCGCATCGGACCCGCGTAAGGAGGGCGCCGGGAGGGCCGTCTCGCATCCGCGGCGGCGAAAACGCGCGACGTCACCGGGATCGGGGGCATTTCGGGCGCGCCCGCGGCCTCTGCGCGCCCGGGAACGCGGTCTTTCGGCGAAACCGGGCGTCGAGGAGCGTGCATCACCGTTGCGTCGGGCCGACGACCGGGCCAAGATCGCCTCCCGCTCCGCGCCGCGTCGCGCCGTCGAGCGGCAGTCTGGAGCGGTCCCCATGAAGAGCCTCGACGACAAACTCGCCCGGATCCGGTCCGGCGCCTTCACTCCCGCCGATTTCGTCATCGCCGACGCCAAGGACGGCGAAATGGGCTTCGGCACCACCGCTCCCGGTCCCCGCCGCGCTCAGGACGGCACGCCCTTCGGCCTCGCCGGCAAGGCCGCCTATCTCGACGCGATGCGCGACATGACCCGGTCGAACCTCGTCGACATCATGCTGACCTCGGCTTCGGCCGGCGAGACGCTGGCCGGCGAAGGCCTGTTCGCCGAGAGCCCGGTCACCCTGGCGGTCCGCCTCAACGACACCACCGACATCTGGAACATGCGCGGCTCGTCCTACACGACCGTCGCCTCGCGCCCGTTCCGCTCCGCCCGCATCGACCGGGTCCGCCCCTTCGCCGATCTCGGCCTCTATTCGGTGACCTTCTCCGACGACGTCGAGCGCGATCTCGCCTCGCTCGAGGCCTATGCCGCCTTCCGCGACGAGGCGTCCGCCGCCGGCATGCGCCACTTCCTCGAGGTGTTCAATCCGAGCCCGACCCTCGGCATCGGCGTGCCCGACGAGGAGATGGGGGCCTACGTCAACGACTGCATCACCCGGGCGCTCGGCGGCGTGGTCTCGGCCGACCGGCCGCTGTTCCTCAAGATCGTCTACAACGGCGCCGCCGCGATGGAGGAACTCGCCGCCTTCGATCCCGGCAACCTCGTCGTCGGCATCCTCGGCGGCGGCCGCGGCACCACCCGCGACACCTTCGAGCTGATCGCCCAGGCCGCCCGCCACGGCGCCCGCGTCGCGCTGTTCGGCCGCAAGATCAACTTCGCCGAGGCGCCGGTCGAGCTGGTGCGGCTGATGCGGGCGGTGGTCGAACACCAACTCACCCCGGCCGAGGCGGTACGCGCTTATCACGACGAGCTGACCCGCCGGCACCTCCGGCCCGATCGCGAGCTCGCCGCCGACCTCGTCACCACCGACCCGCTGCTCAAGGCCGAAGCCCTGCCATGACCTCCCGCGCCGGTGTGGTCTCGGCCGGCTCCTGGCTGGTCGACCGCAACAAGGCGGTCGATCGCTGGCCGGCGGAGGAAACGGTCGCCGAGATCCTCGACGAACGCCACGAAGGCGGCGGCTCCGGCTTCAACATGGCGGTCGATCTCGCCCGCCTCGGCCTGCCCGCGCCGATCTGGGCGATGGGACTGGTCGGCGACGACGGCGAGGGCCGGTTCCTGCGCGCCGCCGCCGAGGCCCGCGGCATCGACACCGGCCGTCTCGCGGTGACCGCCGCGGCCCCGACCTCGGCGACCGACGTGATGTCGTCGGTGGCGACCGGGCGGCGGACCTTCTTCCATGCCCAGGGGGCGCACGCCCTGATCGGGCCGGAGCACTTCGATTTCGACGGGCTCTCCGCCCGCTTCCTGCATCTCGGCCTTCCCGGCCTGCACCGCCGGCTCGACGGCCCCTGCGACGGCGAGCCGAACGGCTGGGTGGCGGTGCTGAAGAAGGCCGGCCGGGCCGGCCTCGTCCGCAACCTCGAGGTCGCCTCGATCTCGCCGGAGCGGCTCGCCGAAGTGGTCGGGCCCTGTCTGCCGCATCTCGATCTGCTGATCGTCAACGATCGCGAGATCGGCGCCTTCGCCGGCATCGACACGGTTCCCGACGGCCGGACCGACGTCGCCGCCTGTCGCCGGGCGCTCGCCGTGGTCTTGGAGCGCGGCGCGATGGATCTGGCGGTCGCCCATTTCCCGAGCGGCGCACTGGCGCTCGCCCGCGACGGCACCGCCGCCGAACGGCCGAGCGTGGCGATCCCGCCGTCGGCGATCGTCGGCACCAACGGCGCCGGCGATGCCTTCGCCTCCGGCGTGCTCTACGCGCTGCACGAGGGGCGGGGGCTCGACGCCGCCCTGGCGCTCGGCCACGCGACCGCCGCGGCGAGCGTCCGGGCGATCAACACCACCGGTTCGGTCGACCCCGCCGACGCCTGTCTGGCGCTCGCCGACGCCTGGGGCTGGCGCGACGCGCCGTGACGAGGGGAGGGCACCTCGCGGTGCCCTCTTGCGCCCGCCGCCGCGATCGGCCAAGCCTCCGGCGAGACATTCGCCGGCCCGAGGAGACCCGCCATGACCGACGTCGACGCCACCGCCGAGGAGACCGACGTCCTCGCCCCCGGAACCGTGATCGCGGTGATCGATCCGCTCTGCGGCTGGTGCTGGGGCGCCGCGCCGGCGCTCGACCGGATCGCCGCCGCCGGCCTGCCGCTGCGCCTGATCGCCTCCGGCCTGTTCATCGGCGATCGCGAGGTGACCGCCGAATTCGCCGGCTACGCCTGGTCGAACGACCGCCGCATCGCCGAGATGACCGGCCAGCCGTTCACCGAGGTCTATCGCGAGAAGGTGCTCGGCAAGCTCGGTTCGAAGTTCGATTCCGGCCCGGCGACGCTCGCCCTGACCGCGGTTCAGCTGCGGGCGCCGGGGCGCGACCTCGCGGTGCTGCATGCGCTGCAGCGGGCCCGCTGGGTCGACGGCCGCGACGTCACCGATCCGGAGGTGGTCGCCGAGGTGCTGCGCGAGGCGGGGATCGACGAGGAGACGATCGCCGCCTTCCTCGACGAGGAACAGGGGATCATCGACGCGCTCAACGAGCGCGCCGCCTTCGCCCGCGATCTGATGAGCCATTTCTCCGCCCGCGGCGTGCCGGTCCTGCTGAAGGTGACCGAAGCCGGCGCGATCCGCCTCGACGGTCGGATGCTGTTCGAAGACGTCGAGGAGATCGTCGCGGCGATCGAGCGGGCGGGCGGGCAGGGGTGAGCGGCTTCACACCGGCACGCGCGTCGTCCGCTTGACCGTCCGGAGGGTCAGTTGCGACTGGACCCGGACCACGCCGGGCAGGCGGGTCAGCACCTCCGAATGGAGCCGCTCGAGATCCGCCATGTCGTGGAAGATCACCCGCAGCAGATAGTCGGACTGCCCGGCCAGCAGGTGGCATTCCTGGATCTGCGGGACGAGACGGACCTTCGCCTCGAAGGCGTCGAGCCGGTCGCGGTCCTGGCTGGCGAGCGTGATCGAGACGTAGGCGGTGCCGGCATAGCCCGCCGCCTTCTGGTCGAGCACCAGATGGGTCCCGGCGACCAGCCCGCTCTCCAGCAACAGGTTGACCCGGCGGAGACAGGCGGACGGCGACAGATGCACGCGCTCGGCGAGATCGGCGTTGCTGAGCCGTCCGTCGGCCTGCAGTTCGGCGAGAATCTGGCGGTCGCGCTCGTCCAGGATCATGGCGCATGATTCTTCGAAGAATTCCAATTTTCAAGCAACGATACTCCGAGATAAATCGATTTGATGTCCGCGTTTCGCGGGAAATTGTGCATATCCGGGTGCATCATCCGCACAAACTTCGATCGGAAGCCCGGTCGATCCCGTCTCGGAGAACCTCTCATGCGCATCGGTGTGCCGAAGGAGATCAAGGATCACGAGGACCGGGTCGGCCTCGTCCCGGCGTCCGTCGCCGAACTCGTCGCCCATCGCCACGAGGTGCTGATCGAAGCCGGGGCCGGCCGCGGCGCCGGCATCGCCGACGCCGACTTCCTGAAGGCCGGCGCGAAGCTGGTCGAAGGGCCCGACGCGATCTGGTCGACCGCCGAGATGGTGGTCAAGGTCAAGGAGCCGCTGGCGATCGAGCGGGCGAAGCTCTCCGCCGGCCAGGTGCTGTTCACCTACCTCCATCTCGCTCCCGATCCCGAACAGACCCGCGATCTCATCGCCTCCGGTGCCACCTGCATCGCCTACGAGACGGTGACCTCGCCGCACGGTGGCCTGCCGCTGCTCACCCCGATGTCGGAGGTCGCCGGCCGGATGGCGATCCAGGTCGGGGCGCACGCGCTGGAGAACGCCGGCGGCGGCCGCGGCATCCTGCTCGGCGGCGTGCCCGGTGTCGCTCCGGCGACGGTGGTGATCCTCGGCGGCGGCGTCGCCGGTACCCATGCGGCGACCATCGCCCTCGGCATGGGCACCGACGTCACCGTCGTCGACCGGTCCGCCGAGGCGCTGCGCCGGCTCTCCGCCCAGTTCGGTCCGAGTCTGAAGACCGCCTTCTCGACCCGCGACACCGTCGCGGCACTGGTCGCCGGTGCCGATCTGGTGATCGGTACGGTGCTGGTGCCTGGCGCCGAGACGCCGAAGCTGGTCACCCGGGCGATGCTCTCGACGATGAAGCCCGGCTCGGTGATCGTCGACGTCGCCATCGATCAGGGCGGCTCGACCGAGACCTCCCACGCCACCACCCATTCGAACCCGACCTATGTGGTCGACGGCGTCGTCCACTACTGCGTCGCCAACATGCCCGGCGGCGTCGCCCGCACCTCGACCTTCGCGCTGGCCAACGCCACTCTTCCGTTCGCCGTGGCGCTCGCCGACAAGGGCTGGCGCCGGGCGCTGGCCGAGGATCAGCATCTCGCCGCCGGTCTCAACGTCCACGCCGGCCGGGTCACCCATCCGGCGGTCGCCGCGGCACTCGGCCACGAGCTCCTGCCGGTCGCCGACGCTCTGAAGATCTGACCGCGGCCGCCTCCCGGCCGTGATCACCGCTCGACCCCGCGGCATTGCCCCTGCCGCGGGGTCGATGCACGTCGGGGGGAGGGGAGGGAGCGCACCGGGCCGTTCGGCCGGGCGTCACTCGGAGAACGGAGCCAGCCGTTCGATCAGCGCCTCGCGATCGGTCTCGGCGGCGCGGTTCCAGCGGGCGATGTTGCCCATCGCATCGGCGGCGGCGAGGACGAAGGCGTCGGGGCGCGACACCAGCGCGTTGATCGCGCCCGCCGCGGCGGCCGGATCGGCCGGATCGACGAACCGGCCGGAGGTTCCCAGCACTTCGCGGAACACCGGCTTGTCGGGAGCGACCACCGGCAGCCCGGCGTACTGCGCTTCGAGCAGCGGCAGGCCGAGCCCCTCGTCGTGCGAGGTGGAGACGAAGACATGGGCCGCGGCGAGCAGTTCGCGCACCTCGTGCGGTTCCCGGTAGCCGTGCAGGATCACCCCCGGCCGCCCCGCCAGCCGTTCGGCCTCCCCGCCCCAGCCGGCGCGGCCGACGACGTGGAGATGCGCGTCCCAACCCCAGGCCTCGCGCAGCCTGCGGACGATGTCGGCGGCGGCGACGAGGTTCTTGCGGGGCTCCACCGTGCCGAGCGCGATCAGGTCGAGCCGGCCGCCGCGCTCCACCCGGCGCCGCGTGGCGGCCCGGGCCGAGGCTTCCGCGCCGATCTCGAAGACGTCGCGGACCCGCGGTCGGTAGAGGCTGATCTCGGCGTCCGGCCGGCAGAAACCGCGCAGTTCTCCGGCGGTGGTCTGCGAATTGACCAGGAACCACGGCAGCCGCGACACCGCCCGGCGGAAGGCGGGGGCCATGTAGAGCGCGGCGCGGCGCTTCAGGTCCTGCGGCCGGGTGAGCAGGAAGCAGTCGTGGACATAGGCGATCACTCGCCGACCGAACAGCGACGCGGGAATCGACGGCGGAAAGCCGGAGGCGAGCAGGATCGCCTTGGGATCGAGGGCGAGGCGCAGCGGGATCCCGATCTGCTGGGCGAGGATCAGCCCGAGGGTGCCGTGCGAGCGGATCGCCCGGGTCTTCAGGGGCGCCAGCGCCGCCGGCCCGAACAGCTCCATGGTGATCCGCTCGATGCCGGTCATCGTCCGGCCGAGATGGGTCTCGTCGACCAGGATCATGCCGACGTCTCTCCCCGTCCGACCGGGTTGCGCCGCAGGCGTCGGCCGCCGCCGCGGGCCGGCCGCTCGACCGCCGCGCCGGACAGCGCCAGGGCGAGGATCCGGTCGAAGCTCGGCAACAGGCCGCTCATCACTTCGACGTCGTGCTCGAGCTTCGGATCGGCGAGCCGTTCCGCCTCGGCGATCATCACCAGCCGGTCGACGCTTTCGGCGACGTCGAACAGCAGCGCGGCGCTCGGCTCGCTGCCGAGGTGGACCAGCACCCGGCCGTGGTCGCGCAGGGCGGCACCGACGAACCGGCCGACCATGTCGGCCGGCGCATCGATCGAGCCGCGGGCGAGCACCACCTCGTGCCCGTCGACGTGCACCTCGAAATCGCCGAACTCGAGCAGCCGATCGGGACCGGCGAGCCGCGGTGCCGCATCGAACACGGCGGCGAACGGCGTCTCGCCCTCCGCGAAGTCGAGGATCAGGCTCGGCCGCCCGGCGGCGGTCTCGGCACGCGCGAGGCCGTAGCAGAGCGCCGCCGAGATCGAGGCGGGCATCGTGTCGGCGAACACCAGACAGGCGGAGGGCTTCTCGCCGAAGCCGAGTTCCCCGGCGAGCCGGCCGAGCATGGCGAGCCCGGCCCGATCGACCTCGCCGTCGGCGGTCTCGACCAGGGCGCCGTCGACGCCGGTCCCCGGGCCGGCCGGCCGACCGAGCCGGGCGACGCGCTCCGGCAGCAGCACCAGATCGATGCGCCGCGGCAGATCGGTCCGCGACGCCGTCCGGGCGGCGGGCGTCGCCGTGACCGTCGGGTCGGCGGACACCGGAGCGGCGGAGACGGCGGGAGCCGGGGAGGGCGCCTCGGCGGCGGCCGGCGCCTCGGCGACCGGTGGCGGGACCGCCGCGACCGTCTCGTGGGGCTTCGCGGCGAGCGGAGCGATCTCTTCCGGCATCGGTTCGCCGGCCGCATCGGCCCGGTCGACCACCTCCACGTCGTCCGCCGCGACGGTCTCCGAGACCGGCGGCGGCACCTCGGCCGGCGTCTCGGCGGCGGTCCCGGCCGGCGGCGCGACGACCGGCGGCGGCACCGGAACGGGCGGCTTCGCCTTCTCGTGCACTTCGGCGAAACGGACGTGGCCGTTGGTCGACTGGAGATGAACCTTCTCGTTCGGGGCGACCCGGTGCAGCTCCGGAGCGACGTCGTCGAGCGGCGCGGGGGCGTCCGTCGTCGCGCGCGCCCCGTCGGTGCGACCGGGAGCCGTCGCCACGCCGTCCGTGGGCGCCTCCACGACCGCCGACCGGCCGGTCAGCGCCGCACGACCCCGGTAGAGGGCGAGCGAAAGACCGCAGCCGAGGCCGGCGACTCCGGCGAGCGCCAGTGCCAGGGTGACCCGCGGCGAGAACGGCTTCAGCGGCACCTGGGCCGGAGAGACCACCACCGCGTCGGAGACCTGGGTCTTCTTCTGGAGATTGGTCTCTTCCATCCGGCTGACGAAGCTCTTGTAGAGCTCGCGCCGGGCGTTGGCCTCGTTGACCAACTCCTGCAGCGCCACCGTCGCCTGGGACGTGTCGGCGAGCCGCGCCTGGGCTCGTTCGACGTTGCGGCGCAGATTGTCCTCGTTGGCTCGGGCGATCTGGTGGTCGACCTCGGCGGTGGCGACCAGCGACTTCAGCTCGTCCTTGACCAGGGCGCGGGCCCGCTCCAGGTCGGTCACCGCCGCCTGGGTGCGCGGATGGCGCGGGCCGAACAGCTGTTCGACCTCGGTCTTGCGCCGTTCGGCGGTGGCGACGTCGAGCCGGAGCCGCGAGATCACCGCCGCACCGGCGCCGTCGGACTGTCCGATCGAATCGATGTCGCCGTTGCGCATCGCCTGCCGCAGATGTTCGAAGCGCTCGCGCGCCTCCTGCGTCCGGGTCCGCGCGGCGATCAGGTTCTCGTTCGACTGGCGCAGCGTCTCCTCGTCCACCAGACTGCCGCGGGTGGTGGCGATGCCGTTGACGCGCTTGTATTCTTCGACCTTGGCCTCGGCCTGCTGCATCTTGCGGCGCATCTCGTCGACCTGGGCGGCGAGCAGCCGGTTGGCCTGTTCGATCTGTTCGACCTTGGCGTGGGCGAGGCTCTCGACGAAGGCGTCGGCGACCGCCCGGCTGAGGCGTGCCGCCTTCTCCGGATCGCGCGAGGTCACCGCGACGTCGATCAGGCTGTTCTCCTTCGGCCGTTCGACCACGATCATCTCGGCGAGGCCGCGGATCGCCCGGTCGCGTCCCGGATCGCCCGCCCCGGCGGCCGGTGTCACGACGCCGTCGTCGGTCTTCGCCGGGCCGACCACCTCGGGATCGTCGGCGAGCTGCTCGCGTTCGACGACGAGAGCCAGCGTCGGGCGGGCCTTGACCAGTTCGACCCGCGTCTCGACCCAGCCGAGTTCGACCGAACCGGCGGTGCGGGAGAGGTCGTTGCCGACGATCTGTTTGTCGCGCGGGTCGAGCAGCACCCGGGTCTGGGCCCGCCAGGTCTTCGGCGTGGTCGCCACATAGGCCACGGCACCGCCGACGAACAGGACGAGGACCGCCAGCACCACGAACCACTGGCGCGCCAGGATGCGCAGGACGCCGGCGAGATCGACGCCGTCGTCGACGCTCGTGGCCGCCGGATGCCGTCCCGCCCCCTGCTCCGCCATCGCCCTGCCGTTTCTCGCCCGCACTCGTTTCGCCCGGCGGGGTCGTCGAACGACCCGCCGGTGCCGCCCTCCGACGGCGCCGGTGGCCGCCCCGACGCGGGCGAGCCGGAACGGCGGCAACCGTGCGTCCCCGCCTCCAACAAGACGGGAAAGCGCTTAACGAAGCCTAAATCATGTGGGGGGAAACGGAAACCATGAGATGTCGTGCCGCACCGCGAATGCGCGTGGAGATGGTGGCGAGGTCGTCGCCTTGCGCCGAAGTGTCGCCCAACCGGACCGCCGGGTTCCGGCTTCGTCGACGGCCGGCGGGTGACACCTCGTTCATCGTCGCCCTATAGTGTCGCGGCGATCGATTTTCCCGTTTCGTGTTCGTCACGTCTCAGCCGTCGGTGTGCCGGTCGTTCCATGGCAGACAGAGAGCCGCTCGACATTCTTCTGACCACGCGCGCGACCGGCGAGGGCGGGGCGGAGCGCGTGTGGTCGACGGTGGCCGCCGGTCTGGCGGCGCGCGGCGACCGAGTGACCCTGGCCGTCGACCGGCCGTCGCCGGAAGGCGTGACCGGTGTCGACGTCGAAGTGATCGGCGGCGGCTTCGTCGAGGGAGTCCGCGGCCTCGTCCGCCTGCTGCGCCGGACGCGGCCGTCGATCGCCATGGCGGCGACCTCGGGATCGTGCTCCAAACTGGTGTTGGCGGCGCTCCTCGCCGGAACCGGCACGCCTCTGGTGCTCTCCTATCACGGTTACGAGGAGTACAGGACCGGCAAGCTCGCCGCCGCCGCCTATTGGGGGCTGCCGTTGTTCGGCCGGCTGGCGGCGCGCATCGTCGCCGTCTCCGACGGCCTCGCCGAGGCCCTGGTGACCCGCTGGGGAGCGCCGCGGGCCCGGACCCTGCGCATCTACAATCCGGTCGCCATCGATCTCGCCGCGGCGAAGGCCGGCGCCGGAGATCCCGCCGAGCGGGCGCCGGTGGTCCTGGCGGTCGGCCGGCTGTCGCCGGAGAAGGGGATGGTCGATCTGGTCGAGGCCTTCGCCCTGGTCGATCGGCCTGAGGCCCGGTTGGTGCTGCTCGGCGGCGGTCCTCAGCAGACGGTGCTGGAGAATCTGATCGCCGACCGCGGGCTCGGCGGGCGGGTCGAGCTGGTCGGTTGGCGGGCCGATCCGACCCCCTGGTACCGGGCGGCGCGGCTGGTCGCGATTCCCTCGCGGACCGAAGCCTTCGGCATGGTGGTGGTGGAGGCGCTGGCCCACGGACTGCCGGTCGTCTCGACGCGCTGCGGCGGCCCGGTGGAGATCCTCGACGGCGGCCGATGGGGCCGGCTGGTCGAGATCGGCGATCCGCGGGCGATGGCCGCGGCGATCGAGGCCGGGCTCGACGACCCCGGCGATCCCGCCGAGCGTTTCGTCCGGGCGGCGGAGTTCTCCGCCGAGATCGGCATCGCCCGTTGGGCGGAGCTGGTCGACGAGGTGGTCGGCGAGGCTCGGGCGCGACGCGGCGGCTGATCTCCGGTCGGCGGCGCGGTGTCCCGCGCCGGCGACGTCAGTGGGCCGAGGGCGACGCCGGCCGGCGGCCGATGTGCACGACGATGCGCGGCGCATCGTTCGGCGCGGGACGACCGGCGGACCGGTGACGGGCGCCGAGGTTGTCGGCGACGTAGCCCACCAGCCACTTGAGCGACTGCCAGTAGCGCGGTGCCAGCCGGCGCGGCTCCTGCATCAGCCGCCACGCCCACTCGAGACAGGCCTTCTGCAGATACTTCGGCGCGCGCCGACGCGTCCCGGCGATGAAATCGAGCGCCGCACCGATGCCGAGGAAGATCGTCTCGCCGGCCTGCCCGACGGCTTCGCGGGCGAAGACCTCCTGCTTCGGAGCGCCGAGGGCGACGAAGCAGAAGCGGGCACCGGAGGCCGCGATCCTGCGCGCCGCCTCCCGCGCCGCCTCGCCGCGCGGGTCGAAGCCCATCGGCGGAGCTTCGCGGCCGGCGACCACCAGATTCGGGATCCGCTCGCGCAGTCGCGCGACCGCGGCGTCGAGGACGGCCTCGGAGGCGCCGAAGAAATAGACGGGAAGACCGGCTTCGGCGGCGGCCCGCGACAGCGGCTCGACCAGATCGGCGCCGGTCACCCGTTCGATCGCGGCCCCTTCGGCGCGCGCCATCCACACCACCGGCATGCCGTCGGCGGTGACGTAGTCGGCGCGCTCGTAGGCGGCGCGGAAGTCGGCGTCGGTTCTGAGCTTGGCGAAGTGGTCGAGGTTGATGGTGAACACCATGCCGCCGCGACGGGCGGTGGCGTCTTCGATCAGCCGATCGAGCAGATAGCGCTCGTTGGGGACGTTGACCACCCACCGATCGATGCGCACTTCACCCGTCACCGGCTCTTCGGACCGGACTTCGGATCGAGAGCGAGGCTGAGGCCTGGACACGCTACACCTCGAGAAAACAAGGGCGGAACCGGGAAGACGCGACGGATATCCTTCGTGAACCCCGTTACTAGCCTATTTCTTTCAATTTTTAAAGTTGAACCGGCCGATATCATGAATCCATCCGAAAGGAGAATCGTTCGATGCCGCGGTGTATTCGTGAGATCTTGTTAAGGTAAAGAAAATCCTCGCGCTCACCGGACTCCGGCGGTGGCCGCCGTGACGATGTCGCTGCAAACCATTCGCAAATTCTCCGTCGGCGTTACCGGTCGGGCGCGCGCCAAGGGTGTCGGGTCGACGACGCTCGATGGCGAGAAAGTGTTAACCTTCGGCCGAGCCGAAGCGCGAGACATGGAAAATTCTTCAGATCTCGGAGTGCATTTTGGCAACCGCATCCGTGTCGCGGCGCCATCGCCGGGGACCGGCGCGGGCGCGGACGACGGGGGCGCATCCGGCCGACGGCCGGACGACGAGACGGATCGGAGCACGATGACGGCCTTCGATGCCAGTGGCGTGACGATCGCCGGCCCCGGCGCCACCGTCGGGCGCCGCTTCGCGACCCGTGTCGCGGTGGCTCTCGCCTTTCTCTCCGTGCTTCTGATGATGACCGTCAGCGCGGCGATGCTGACCCGGATCGGCATTCCCTACGTGTCGAGCGGCGGCTCGCTGGTCACCAAGATCCATCCCGCGACCTGGGTGGCGGCGCTCGCCGTGCTGCCGCTGGTGATCGCCCGCGGCGGCATGGTCCGCTTCGTGGTCGGCACCGCGGTCGGTCGCCCGGGGCTGGCGGCGCTGGCCTGCGGCGCCGGATTGATCCTCCTTCACGTGGTGCTCGTGTCGCGGCTGCCGCTGGCCCCGATCATCGACACTTTCGTGCTGCCGATCCTGCTGGTGGTGCTGTTGGAGGCCGCCGATCGGCGCGACCTCGACCGGCTGGCCCGGGTCCTGATGGTGATCTTCGCGGTCAACGCGGCACTCGGCTGCCTCGAATACGCCAGTGGCTGGCGGCTCACCCCGATGTACGACGGCGAGGGCCGCCCGATCGCCTACGACTGGCGCGCCTCGGCGTTGTTCGGCCATCCGCTCGCCAACGCCTTTCTCGACGGGACCTGGCTGGTGGCGCTGGCCGCCGGGGCGCTGCCCGGTCTGGCGCGCTGGACCCGGCTCGCCGCGATGGGTCTGGCGGCGGTGGCCCTGGTCGCCTTCGGCGGCCGCGTCTCGATGGTCTCGGCGGTGGCGTTGACCGCCGCGATCGGCGGTCTCGCCGGTCTTCGGATCCTCGCCGGCGCGCGTTTCCGGCTGGCCACCGCGGTGACCGCGGTGCTGGCGGCGACGGTGGCGGCACTGTTCCTGGTCGTCTTCCTCGACATGGGCGGCGCCGACCGATTCATCGAACGCTTCTCCTCCGATCACGGCAGCGCCCAGGCGCGTGTCGCGATGTTCGGCATCTTCGAGAATCTGACCCTCGACCAGTTCCTGATGTGGCCGGATCCCGCCCTGATCGCCCAGGCGCAGCGCGAGTTCGGCATCCGGATCGGCGTCGAGAGTTCGCAGGTCGCCTTCGTCGCGTTCTACGGGCTCGCCGTCACCCTGGTCTTCCTCGCCGCGATCGGCCTCTTCCTCCACGAACTGGTCCGGGCGACGACGCCGCGGACCTGGTGGCTGGTCGCCCATTTCGTCGTGGTGATGTCGAGTTCGAACGGAATCGCGGCGAAGTCTCTGAGCCTCGCTCAGTTCGCGGTGATCGTCCTCGCCTTCATGCCGCCCCGCCCGTCCGCCCGACGAGCGGGCCCGGCGCCTTCCGCTTCCCTCGCAGAGCCCCGCCGATGACGCCCGACGTCTCGATCCTGATCGCCAACTACAACTATGCCCCCTTCGTCGGCGAGGCGATCGCCTCGGCGCTCGCCCAGACCCATCCGTCGGTCGAGGTGATCGTCGTCGACGACGGATCGACGGACGGATCGCGGGCGGTGATCGAGGGCTTCTCCGGGATCACCGCGGTGTTCCAGGAGAACGCCGGCCACGTCGCCGCCGCCCGCCGCGGCCTCGATCTGGCCGAGGGGCGGATCGTGATCTTCCTCGACGCCGACGATGCGCTGCTGCCGCAGACCTGCGCGCGGGTGGTCGAACTGTGGCGCGACGATCTCGATGCGTTGCAGTTCCGTCTGGAGACGATCGGCGCGGTGGAGAGGCCGGGCGCGACCCTGCCGGCCTATCCGTTCGAACACGGCGCCACCCGCGCCCACGTGTCGGCGACCGGCTCGCTCACCTATCCGCCGACCTCCGGCAACGCCTATCGCCGCGACTTCGCCCGTGCCGTCTTCGAGAGGTCGCAGGGCCTCACCCACTCCGGCTTCGACATGTGGCTCGCCTTCACCGCGGCGCTGACCGAGAAGGTGCTCTCGATCGACGAGGTGCTCGGCCTCTACCGGGTGCACGCCGGCAACATGTCGCAACCGGGCCGGGCCCGGAAGCTGTCGTCGATCAAGTGCGACCTCTACTACGCCTGGAACGCCCAGCAGTCGGCGTTCCGGGTGGCGAGGTCGCTCGGCGTGGCGGTCGAGCCGCCGCCCCATCTGATCGGCCCCTACTACCTCACCTGGTACATGCTGCTGCGCGACGCCCCGGCGACCAAGTGGGACATTCCACCGGTGCCGCGGCTTTCCGGGCTCGCCACCGGCCTCGCCAATTTCGCCCGGCTGCCGACCCTCGGGCCGCTGCACCGTCTCGCCGGCATGGTGGCGCTGACCGTCGTCACTCTGGCGCCGAAGCCGTTGCGGCGGCTGATCGCCCGCCACTGGTACGGCCACATCGACGATCTCGGCTTCTGACCGAGGTACGGAAGAACGCACGCGCCGCGGGAGCGGCGCCGACGGGAGAAGGCATGTCGATCGTCCGTTCGCTCATCGGCTACGCACCCGCGGTGGTGTTGCCGCGGCTCGTCTCGCTGATCCTGCTGGTGGTGCTGACCCGGCTGATCTCGCGCGACGAATACGGCCTGTGGGTGCTGGTGGCGACGATCGGCGAGGCGGTCGACGCCACCGCCTCCAACTGGGTGCGGATGGCGCTCGCCCGTTTCGCCTCCGGCCGGCCGCGGGCGCTCGGCGCGGAATCGCTGCGCAGTCTGAAGATCCACCTCGCCACCCTGGTCCTCTCCTGGGGCGTGACGATCGTCCTCGCCCTGGTGATGCAGCTCGACCGGCGCTTCGAGTTCGCCGTCGCTTCGGTCCTCTACCTCACCGCGACGATGATCCTGCGCTACCCCTCGACGCTCATGTCGGTGACCGGCGACCGGATCGGCATCGTCACCATGGAGGCGGCCAAGGCGGCGGGCATCCTGGTGCTCGGCGTCGCCGTCACCTTCGTGTCGACGTCGTTCTTCGCCCAGGCGATGGTCTTCGTCGTCGTCACCACGGCCGCCGGCGCCTGGGGATGGCGGCGGGCGTGGCGGGACGTCGATCTGCGCGCCGGCGCGGTCGAACCGCTCTCCGGGTTCCTCGGTTACGGACTGCCGATCGTCCCGGCGGCGATCGTCACCTCGGTGATCGCCTCCTCCGACCGGCTGTGGCTCAACCACTCCGACGGCGCGGCCGCGGTGGCGCTCTACGCGGCCGGCGTGATGCTCGCCCGCCAGCCGATCGACTTCCTGTTCTCGCTCGCCGGGGTCCGGGTGTTTCCGCTCCTGATGGCCGACTGGGAGGAGGGCGGCGCCGCACTCGCCGGCCGGCGGCTCTCCGAGCTGGTCTCCGGCGTCGCCTTCATCACCTTCCCGGCGGCGGCCGGCATCGTGCTGGTCGCCGAGCCGATGGCTTCGCTGCTGCTCGCCCCCGACTACGTCGCGGCGGCGGTGGTGGTGCTGCCGTGGGCGGTGGCGACCGGTCTGGTCGGCGGCTTCAAGTCCTTCGTCCTCGATCAGATCTTCCACATGGTGAAGCGCAACGGCCTCAATGCGACGATCTCGCTGCCGGCCGCCGCGGTCGGCCTCGTCGCGCTCGCCGTCCTGGTGCCGCGCTGGGGGATCCTCGGCTGCGCCGTCGCCTATTTCGTCCAGTTCGCGGTGCTGTTCGCGATCACCGTGGTGGTGACCCGGCGGTTCGTGGCGCTGCCGGTGCCGTGGCTCGACCTCGGCCGGGTGATCGCGGCGACGATCGCGATGAGCCTCGCCGTCGTCCTGGTCGGCGGTCTCGTCGCCGCGGCACCGACCGTCGTGCGGCTCGTCGCTCAGATCGCCACCGGCATCCTCGCCTATGGCGCCGCCGCCTACGTCCTGCGTCCGGCTGCCCTGGTCGAGTTCCTGCCGCGGCGCTGAGGCGCCCCCGGACCTGCGAGACAAGTTCGGTGGGGCATGCTAGAAGCCCCGGCGGACAAGTCGCCTCAGACGAAAGACCGAGGCCACGGGCGTTCGGAGACCGACCACTCGATGACCGACGGCAGTGACGACGGACCGACCGGGGACGACCGCCCGGCTCCACGGCTGCGTGATCTCTCGGACGTTCGCCGCTTTCTCGTCGCCCGCTTCTCGTATGGTCTCGCCATGCAGACCTGGGAGGTCGGCATCGGCTGGTGGGTCTATGCGATCACCGGTTCGGCGCTGTCGCTCGGTCTGGTCGGGCTCTGCGTGTTCCTCCCGGCGATGCTCCTGGCGCTGCCCGCCGGCGAGGTGGTCGATCGGTTCGATCGCCGCCGCGTCGTCGCCGCCGCCTATGTGGTGATGGCGTTCGCCGCGGTCGCGATGCTGATCGTCGTCTCGGCCGATGTCCGCGATCCCCGGCCGATCTACGGCCTCGCCGTGGCGATCGGTGCGGCCCGGGCCTTCGCCATGCCGGGATTGCAGGCGCTGTTGCCGTCGCTCGTCCCCAAGCCCCTGCTGTCGAGTGCCCTGGCGCTCTCCACCTCGACCTTTCAGGTGGCGGTGATCGTCGGCCCGGCACTCGGTGGACTGCTCTACGCGGTCGGTCCGACGGTGGTCTTCGCCACCGCGCTCGCCGGCTTCCTGGTCGCCATCGTCGCGATCTCCTCGCTGCCGCCGCGCCCGCCGGCGCCGCGCGAGAAGCCGACGCTGGCCAGCCTGTTCGCCGGCATCGCCTTCATCCGCTCCCGGCAGGTGCTGCTCGGTGCGATCTCGCTCGATCTCTTCGCCGTGCTGCTCGGCGGTGCCACCGCTCTGTTGCCGGTCTTCGCCCGCGACGTCCTCCTGACCGGCCCCTGGGGCCTCGGCCTGCTGCGCTCGGCGCCGGCGGTCGGTGCGGCGCTGACCGGCCTGGTTCTCGCCCGTCGTCCGCTCGAAGGACGCGCCGGAGCCAAGCTGTTCGCCGCTGTGGCGGTGTTCGGGCTGGCGACCATCGTCTTCGGCCTGTCGAGCCGGATCGAGATCTCGCTCCTCGCTCTCTTCTTGCTCGGCGCCGCCGACATGGTCTCTGTGGTGGTCCGCCAGACGCTGGTCCAGCACGACACGCCCGACGCGATGCGCGGCCGCGTCTCGGCGGTCAATGCCGTGTTCATCGGCGCCTCCAACGAACTCGGCCAGTTCGAATCCGGCGCGCTCGCCGCCCTGATCGGGGCGGTCGGCTCGGTGGTGTTCGGCGGCGTCGGGACGCTCGCCGTCGCCGGACTGTGGAGCCGCTGGTTCCCGGAACTTCTCGCCCGCGACCGTCTGACCGATCCCGCGGACGCGGCCCGCACGGAGGGTGCGACATGACCGGTGGTTTCGATCCGGCCCAACTCGGGTTGCTCGCCGCGGCGCTGCTCGCCGCCGGCGTCGTCTCCGGTCTGCTCGCCGGCCTGTTCGGGGTCGGCGGCGGCGCGGTGATGGTGCCGGTGCTGTTCCAGTTGTTCGGCGTCATCGAGGTGCCCGATGCGGTCCGCATGCAGCTCGCCGTCGGCACCTCGCTCGCGGTGATCGTGCCGACCTCGGTGCGTTCCTTCACCACCCATCTGCGGGCCGGGCGGGTCGACCGCGATCTGTTGCGGGCCTGGGCGGCGCCGACGGTGGTCGGGGTGCTGCTCGGCACCTATCTCGCCTCCTTCGCCGCACCGGCGGTGTTCAAGCTGGTGTTCGTCCTGGTCGCCTGGGCGACGGCGATCAAGCTCGGCTTCGGCAAGGCGTCGTGGAAGCTCGCCGACGACATCCCCGGCGAACCCTGGCGTGCCCTGCTCGGGCTGGGCACCGGCCTGTTGTCCGCGCTGATGGGCGTCGGCGGCGGCTCGATCGTCAACCTGATCATGAGTTTCTGCAACCGGCCGATCCATCAGTCGGTGGCCACCGCCTCCGGTCTCGGGGTGCTGATCTCGATTCCCGGCGCGCTCGGCTACATGTGGGCGGGTCAGGCACAGGCGGCCTTGACACCGGCCTTCTCGGTCGGCTTCGTCAGCCTGATCGGTGCGGCGCTGATCATGCCGACCAGCGTCTGGTGCGCGCCGATCGGTGCGCGTCTCGCCCATCGCCTGCCCAAGCGGACGTTGGAGATCTCCTTCGCGGTCTTCCTCGCGCTGATGGGCCTGCGTTTCCTCGTCTCGGTCGTCGGAGGGTGACCATGGCCGATCCCGTACCCCTGTTCGATCGACGCTTCGACCCGCGGCACGGCCGGGCGGTGGCGATCGGCGACGTCGTCCGCCGCATCACCGCGCGCAATCCCGGTCCCTTCACCTTCCATGGAACCAACACCTTCCTGGTCGGTGGCGAGACCGAGATCGTCGTCGTCGATCCCGGTCCGGACGACGCCACCCACGTCGCCGAGGTCCTGTGGACGATCGGCGACGCCCGGGTGGTGGCGATCCTGCTCACCCACACCCATCGCGACCACACCGGCGCCGCCGCGGCCCTCGCCTCGGCGACCGGCGCGCCGCTGCTGGTCGGCGCGAGCCGCGGCCGGATCCGGGCGGAAGCGGCCGGCTCCCGCCTCGACGACGCCCTCGACACGGCGCTGAAGCCGGCCCGCTACCTCGAGGACGGCGAGCGGATCGCCGTCGAGGACTTCCACCTCGAGGCGATCGCCACGCCCGGCCATACCTCGGACCACGTCTGTTTCGCGCTGCCGAGCCAGCGGACGATCTTCACCGGCGATCACGTGATGGCCTGGTCGACGTCGGTGGTGGTGCCGCCGGACGGTTCGATGGCCGCCTACATGGCGTCGCTCGGGCGGATCGCCGAGCGGCCGGAACGGCGCCTGCTGCCGGCCCACGGCCCCGGCATCGGCGAGGCGACCAGCGGCGAACACATCGCCGGTCTCCTCCATCATCGCCGTCGGCGCGAACGGGCGCTGCTCGACACGGTCACCGCGACGCCCGGCCGGACCGTGCCGGAGATGGTCGAGACGATCTACACCGACGTCGACCGGTCGCTCCACGGCGCCGCGGCGATGTCGTTGCTCGCCCATGTCGAGAATCTGGTCGATCGCGGTCTGATCGCCGATTCCGGACCGCTCGATCTCACCACCCGCTGGCATCCGCGCGCCGGCTGACCCCGGCGGCGACGATCCGGGCCGGCGAACACCGCCGATCCCCGCGTCCGCGCCGTCGGCTCCTCAGCGCCCATAGGTGTCGATCACCGCCTTGTCGAGATCTTCGAGGAACGAGCGGATCCGCTCGGCGCCGCGGCCGAAGTCGTGCACGCCCCAGCGGGCCGAGTTGCGCATGTCGATGCGGGCGCCGGACGGCTCCGGCAGCACGCGCAGGACGACGTCGTCGCGGAAACCGAGGACCGGCGACACCGCCACCGCCTCGATTCGGCCGCGGTCGCCGTCGCCCTGCGGCGGGCGCATCTCGACGACGCTCCAGCCGACCGCCTCGACCTGCTTGCGCAGCACCGAGAACAGGAGATCCGAGCCGATCGAATAGCGCCGGGTGACGACGTCCGGCACCAGCGCCCGGACCGCCGCCCGTTCCTCCGAATCGGCCGGGCGGACGCTGTTGGCGCGGCCGGCGCGGCCGAAGGCGGCGGCGTGGAACAGCGGCGGATCGAGCGCATCGGTGGAGATGTCGACGAGCTTCGGCCGGCTCGCCCACTGCGCCGCCAGGATCGCCGCCGGGGCGAGCGCGATGGCGGCCCAGACCAGACCGAACACCAGATTGCGCCCGCCGGGACGTCCGTCGCGCCAGATCACGCCCGCCGCGGCGAGCCCGGCGACGAGCCCCAGGGCGGCGAGCAGGAAGCCGGACACGGCGATCACCGCCGCGGTCGGGGTGGGCAGTCCGCCGAAGCGATGGCCGGCGACCGCGATGACGACCAGCGGCACGGCGAAGGCGCCGAGGGTCCGGCTCCAGTCGGCGAGGCGGGAACGGCGCTCGGGCGGGCGATAGATCATGGGCGGCCGGATTCGGGCGAGGGAAACCTCCGTCTAGCACGTCGTGGGGCGGTGGGCGAGCGGCGCGCTGGACCGGAGCCCGCAAGGAGGCTAAGGGAGGGCGACCCGGCCGCACCCCGCGGCCCTCCACGATCCCACCGAGACCCCGACATGACCGACCTTCCCGAGACCGAGCCGACCCCGACCGAAGCGACCGAGACGGCGCCGGCGAGCCCGCCCGATCGTCTCGCCGCCGATCCCTCGAGCCCGTTCTTCGACGCGGACACTCTGCAGCGCGGCGTCGGCGTCCGCTTCAAGGGCGTCGAGAAGTTCAACGTCGAGGAATACTGCGTGTCGGAAGGCTGGATCCGGATCCCCGCCGGCAAGGCCCGCGACCGCCACGGCCGACCGCTGCTGCTCAAGTTCACCGGCGAGGTCGAGGTCTGGTTCAAGGCCTGACCGGCCGAACCGAGATCCGATCGCCGTCCTCGATCCGACGCCGCCGGGCCCGCCTCGGCGGCGTCGCGCGTTCCGGCGGTCAGATCCGGCGGGTGATGCCGCCGCGATGGAGGCGTCGGACCTGATCGCGATAGGCGAGCGCCAGCCGCTCCTCGGGTGTCGAGAGCAGGTCGCCCTGACCGTCGCCGAAGCCGGCGAGGGCCAGCAGCTCGGCTTCGATCTCGGTCTGCGACCGCCGGCCGCCGTCGGCCAGCAGATGGTCGACGCGGGCTCCACGGCCGACCAGCGCCCGGCCGACCAGCAGGCAGCGGTGGCAGTGCAGCGGGTCGCGCTCGCCGCA
This sequence comes from uncultured Alphaproteobacteria bacterium, assembly GCA_937919435.1. Classification (GTDB taxonomy): domain Bacteria; phylum Pseudomonadota; class Alphaproteobacteria; order Rhizobiales; family Ancalomicrobiaceae; genus Siculibacillus. Next base: position 26,932 of record CALFRR010000211.1, read on the forward strand.
CATCAGCGCCAGACGATGGATCCGCGCCCCGGCGAGAACCCGGTCCAGTCCCTCCCGGAAGGACGGCGTGGCGGCGATCCGTTCGAAGTCGGCGATGCCGTCGCGCCACAGCAGCGGATCGGCCGGGCGCCCGCCGAGCTGGCTGCCGAGATGGACATAGGCGACGCCTTCGGCGCGCAGGTCGGCGGCGAGGCGTTCGCGGTCGAACTGCGGATTGCGGCGCGAGAAGGGGATCGATCGGACGTCGGCGATCGCGGTGACCGACGCGGCCCGCAGCAGGCCGAGGAAGGTCGGCGTGTCGTGATTCGAATGGCCGATGGTCAGAACCTCGGCGATCTGGTCTGGCATCGTCCCGTTCCCGTGGCCTCGCCTGCCCTTCGTCCCCCGATGGGATCGGCGGTCCCGCGCCCGTCGCGGGTCCGCGTCGGGTCGATCGGGGCGCGCAGTCGATCATCGGTGCGGTCGCTCCGCAAGGCAGGAACGATGCGGACACGCGGAATGCCCCGCCGACCCGGCGGGGCATTCCGGGCCGGCCCATGATCCGCCGTATTCGCCGGGCTCAGTGGAGCCGTCCCATTCGCGCGGAGCCGCCCTTGGCCCTCACCCGTCGCCGATTCCTCGCCACCGGTCTGGCCGGCGCGGCGGGTCTGCTCTCGCTCGGCGGTTATTCCGTCGCGGTCGAACCGCGTCTCCGTCTGAACGTCACGCGCAACGATCTGGCGCTCGCCGCCTGGCCGGCCGATCGCCCGCCGCTCCGCATCGCCTTCCTCGCCGATCTGCACGCGGTCGAGCCGTGGATGCCGATGTCGCGGGTCGAGGAGATCGTCGCCGAGACGAACGCGCTGGGGGCCGACGTGATCCTCCTGCTCGGCGACTACATGAGCAACATCCATCCGCGCAGCCGGCGGATCGGGCCGAAGGAGATCGCCGGGGCGCTCGCCGGTCTGAAGGCGCCGCTCGGCGTCCATGGTGTGCTCGGCAACCACGACTACATGGGCCGCGGCGATCCGCGGCCGGTGACCTCCGCCTTCGAGGCGGCGGGCATCGACATGCTGCTCAATCGGGCGGTGAAGATCGAGGTCGACGGCCATCGTTTCTGGCTGTCGGGGACCGAGAGCATGCACGCGATACCGGGGGCGTCGCCCGCCCGGCACGGCCGCCACGACCTCGCCGCGGCGCTCGCCGGCATCGACGACGATCTGCCGGTCGTCCACATGGCGCACGAGCCCTACCTCTTCCGCAAGGTGCCGAAGCGGGTGATGCTGACGCTGTCCGGTCACACCCACGGCGGCCAGATCGGGATCCCCGGGGTCGGCCGTCTCGTCGGCATGCGCGGGCCGACGCGCAATCCGTGGATCCGTGGGCATTACGAGGTCGACGGGCGGCACCTCGTCGTGTCCTCGGGGCTCGGCATGTCCAACGTGCCGATCCGGTTCCTGGTTCCGCCCGAGATCAACCTGGTCGAGATCCGTTCGGCCGCCGCCGCCTGACATGATGTATACATTCGGTCGCAGATGGGGAAACTGCGCATTTCTTTTTGGGGGCGCGGATCCCAGAATCCGGGATGTGGGAGCGGGGCCTCGATGGCCGGCCGAACCGAGCGTGGACGATCGCGGAATCGGACATGCGGGTGCCGCAATCGAGCCCCAGGTCTCGCGAGGGGGAGCCGGACGGATCTCCCCCCTCCGCCCGGACCCCGATCGTGAGCGACGGGGCGGATTCCGGGCCGGAGCACGTTCCATTCGAGGTCGATGATGTCCAACGAGAAGAGCAGCCCCAAGCAGTACCATCAGGAATCCGACGCCCAACCGCAGGCCGACATGCTGGACGCCCAGTACAAGCCGATCGGCATCGGTGCGGTGGCGGGTGCGATGACCGCGGCCAAGTGCACGAAGGTCAAGACGCCGTCGGAGCAGTGGAACTGAGGATCGCCGACGGCCATCGGCCGTGGGAGGGGTGACGGCCGACGCCGCGGATCGAGGGATTCGCGGCGTTTTTCGTCGTGTGCGGGACCGGGATCGCCGCACCGTCGGTCGTTCGGTTCGCGGTGGCTGGACCCGTCGATCGGGAGAGGGCATCCTGCCGCCGGCGGACGGGCGAACGGGTCGAGTCTTCCGCTCGTCCGATCCGACCCCGTGACCGACGGTTCCGACATGCTCACCATCTACGGCGTCGACGGCGGCCGCCTGACCACGTCGATGTTCGCCGGCTCTCCACCGCCGGGGTGCCCGCCGGTCTGGGTCGATCTGCTCGAGCCGACGACCGAGGAGGATCGCGAGGCCGAGCGGCTGCTCGGCGTGTCGATCCCGACCCGCGACGAGATGCAGGAGATCGAGGCGTCGAGCCGGCTCTATGCCGAGGACGGGGCGCTGTTCATGACGGCGCAGGTGCCGATCCTGTCGGAGACCGACTCGCCGCGGCCGGTGCCGGTGACCTTCATCCTGATCGCCGACCGGTTGGCGACGGTGCGTTACGACCGGCCGCGCTCCTTCGACCTCTACCGGATCCGGGCGGAGCGTCCCGGCGCCGATCTGCTCGACGGCCGCTCGGTGCTGATCGGCCTGCTCGAGACGATGATCGATCGTCTCGCCGACGGTCTCGAGCGGATCGGAGCCGAGGTCGAGCGGTTGTCGACGGCGGTCTTCCTGCCGCGCCGGCAGCGGGAGAAGTCGCTCGAGGAGGCGTTGACCACCATCGGCCGGCTCGGCGGCGCCGTCGCCCGCAACGAGGAATGCATCGTCTCGCTGTCGCGGCTGTTCCACTTCCTCGGCGAGGAGACCGGCGCCGAGCGGCTCGACCGCGACGGCCGCGCCCGGCTGGTCACCCTCGATCACGATGCCCGGTCGCTCGCCGAATACGCCAAGTCGCTCGATTCGAAGGTGGATTTCCTGCTCTCGGCGACCCTCGGTCTGGTCGCGCTGGAGCAGAACACGATCGTCAAGATCTTCTCGATCCTGGCGGTGGTGTTCATGCCGCCGACCCTGATCGCCTCGATCTACGGCATGAACTTCCACGCCATGCCCGAGCTCGACTGGGCCTGGGGCTATCCGATGGCGATCGGACTGATGCTGTCGTCGGTCGGCGTCACCTTCGCCCTGTTCAAGTGGCGCAACTGGCTCTGAGGAGACCCGGATCGGTGCCGGCCACGACGCTCCCGACCATCCGCCGCGAGGATCCGGCGCAGCCGGACGTCGTCGCGCTGCTCGCCGACGGCGAGGCTCATTCCGCTGCCCTCTATCCGGCGGAGAGCAACCACCACCTGTCGATCGCGGCGTTCCGTGAACCGCCGGTGCGCTTCCTGGTCGCCCGCGACGCCGGCGGCCGGGCACTCGCCACCGGCGCGGTGGTGCTGCACGGCGACTGGGCGGAGATCAAGGCGATGTGGCTGGTGGCCGAAGCCCGGGGCAGCGGCCTCGCGGCGCGGATGCTCGACGCGCTGATCGCGGCGGCGACGGTGGAAGGCGCCGCCACCCTGCGGCTGGAGACGGGCGTGGCCAATCACGCCGCGCTCGCCCTCTATCGGCGGGCCGGCTTCGTCGAGCGCCGGCGGTTCGCCGACTATGCCGACGATCCGCTCAGCGTCTTCATGGAACGATCGGCCGATGCGCCTCAGGGGTAGAGGCGCACCTTCTCCCAGGGCGCGTCGAACGACGCCCGGGTGAACTCGATCCGGTCGTGCAGACGGAACTGGCGGTCGTGCCAGAATTCGATCGCCCGCGGCAGGACGCGGAAGCCCGACCAGTGGGGCGGGCGCGGCACCTCGCCGAAACCGAACTTCAGTCCGTATTCGGCGACCGCCTTCTCGAGCGCGAAGCGGCTCTCCAGTGGCCGCGACTGGCGCGATGCCCAGGCGCCGATCCGGCTGGTGCGGGCCCGGCTGGCGAAATAGGCGTCGGCCTCTTCGTCGCTCACCACCTCGACCGGACCGCGGATCCGGATCTGCCGGCGCAGCGTCTTCCAATGGAAGAGCAGCGCCGCCTTGCCGGTCGCCAGGAGTTCGAGACCCTTCTTGCTCTCGAAGTTCGTGTAGAAGACGAAGCCGCGCGGGTCGAGACCCTTGAGCAAAACCATGCGGACGTCGGGGAAACCGTCGGCATCGACGGTGGCCACCGCCATCGCGTTGGGGTCGTTGATCTCCTTCGCTTCGGCTTCCTTCAGCCATTCCGCGAACAGGCGAAACGGTTCCTCGGCGGACGAGAAGTCACCGGACATTAACTCTGGTGGTGGATTGTCGCTGAATTGGTCGGTCATCGTCGTGTCCGGAGGAGTCCTTGGCCGGTCGGGAACGCACATCCTACAAGTGGGCGGCGGGTCGGCGCCAGCGTTCGGTCGCGCAGGGCGGATCGGCGCTGACGTGCGTTCTCGTGATCCTCCTCGCCGGATCGCTCTCCGGCTGCGGTATCGCGATGCCGCTCTCCGAATGGATCTCGCCGACCCCGGCCGCCGAAGCGCCGCCACCCGAGGAGATCACCGGCTCGATCCCGATGCCGACGCCACGGTCCTCGGCGATCGGCGATTCCGAGGCGATCCGGCGGGTGGTCGAGACCGCGGTGCCCTCCGCCGGTGCGGCGCTCGCCTGGACCAACCCGGCGACCGGCAATTCCGGCACGATCACCGAACTGGTGGCGATCCGCGGAGCCGACGGTTCCGCCTGCCGCGACTTCCGCGCCACCGTGGCGACCATCGCCGGTGTCGGCCTCTATGCCGGCCGCGCCTGCAAGGGCCACCTCGGTCTCTGGGACCTCGTCCGGCTCGACCCCACCGACGCCGCCGCGGCGGGCTGATCCACGCGGGGAAACCCTCGAATTCCTCTGGCTTTCGACGGCGAACCATCCCACATATCGTCTCGACACGAGACCCGTTGCGGGTCCGTCGGTGCGGCCCCCTTCCGGGCGCGGCGCCCGGCCGATCCCGCGACCCACGAGGAGACGAGAATGCGCGATCCCTACGACGTGCTGGGCGTCGGCCGCTCGGCCGGCGCGGACGAGATCAAGAAGGCCTACCGGCGCCTCGCCAAGAAGTACCATCCCGACCAGAACCGCAGCGATCCCAAGGCCAAGGAGGTCTTCTCCGAGCTCAACGCGGCCTACGAGATCCTCGGCGACGAAGGCAAGCGCGGCCAGTTCGACCGCGGCGAGATCGATGCCGAGGGCAAGCCGAAGTTCACCGGCAATCCGTTCGGCGGGGGTGGCGGCTTCGGCGGTGGCCCGTTCGGCGGCCGCGGCGGCCAGGCCCGCGGCGGCGCGCCCGAGTTCGACGACTTCCTGACCGACATCCTCGGCCAGGCCTTCGGCGGCGGTCGCGGCAACTTCGGTGGCGGGCGTGCCGGTTTCGGCCGTGGTGCCGGGCCCGGTCCGGGAGCCGGCGGACCGCGCGGCGCCGGAGCCGGATCGGCCGGAACCCGCACCCACGGGCATGCCCGGGGCGAGGACGTGACGGTCGAACTGCCGGTCGATCTCGAGGACGTCGCCGGTGCCGCCAAGGTCCGGGTCGAACTGCCGACCGGCCGATCGCTCGACGTGCAGCTTCCCGAAGGCGTCTCCGATCGTCAGCAGATCCGCCTGAAGGGCCAGGGTCATGCCGGCGAACCGGCGGGCGACGCGATCGTCACCGTGGTGTTCCGCAGGCATCCGCAGTTCACCGTCGACGGCCATGACCTCGAGGTCGACGTGCCGGTCGGCTTGGAGGAGGCGGTGCTCGGCGGCCGGATCCGGGTGACGACCCTCGACGGCGCGGTCGAACTCGCCCTGCCGGCCGGTACCACCGGCGGCAAGGCGCTGCGGCTCAAGGGCAAGGGCCTGCCGACCAAGGCGGGCGGGCGCGGCAATCTCTATGCGAAGCCGCGGATCGTCCTGCCCGACGGCGGCGACGCCGAACTCGAGGCGTTCCTGCGGGCCCGTAGAAAACGCTGAGGCTTCACCGCGTCGCCGGCCCGAGGTCGGCCGGCGGCGGCGGATCGTCGGGCACGAAGAAGTCCGGCGCCAGGGCCGACGCCGGATCGACCCGGTAGCGATCGAAGTCGACGCCCCCCTTCGACGCGAGATACGTGTCGTCGATCAGGAAGTTGCCGGTGAAGGTCTTCGCGTCCTCGAGGAACACCGCACGGGCGGCGTCGGCGACGATCTCGGGCGTTCGGCTCATCCGCATCAGCTTCTCGCCGACCACGAAGCGGATCGCCGAGGTGGCGATGGTGGTGCGCGGCCACAGTGCGTTGACCGCGATGCCCTTCGGTCGCAGCTCGCCGGCGAGCCCGAGCACGCACAGGCTCATCCCGTATTTGGCGATCGAATAGGCGGTGTGCGGGGCGAACCACTTCTCCTTCAGGTTGAGCGGCGGCGACAGCATCAGCACGTGCGGATTGTCGGAGCGTTCGAGATGCGGCGCCGCGAGCTTGGTCACCAGGAAGCTCGCCCGGGCGTTGACCGACATCATCAGGTCGAAGTGCTTCATCTCGGTCGACCGGCTGTCGGTCAACCGGATCGCCGAGGCGTTGTTGACGACGATGTCGAGCCCGCCGAAGGTGGCGACCGTCGTCTCGATGGCCCGGGCGACCGAGCCCTCGTCGCGGACGTCGACCACCAGCGGCAGCGCCTCGCCGCCGGCGGCGCGGATCGCCTCGGCCGCCTCGTGGATGGTGCCGGGCAGATGCGGATGCGGCGTTTCGGTCTTGGCGGCGATGGCGATGCGGGCGCCGTCGCGGGCGGCGGCCAGCGCGATGGCGAGGCCGATGCCGCGGCTGGCACCGGTGACGAAGAGGGTACGCCCGTGGAGGCTGGTCATTCGGCTGCCGTTCATCGTCGGAGTGCGAGAATGGGAGATGTGAGGTTGACGTATACGTCTACCTTTGTCCAGTCTTCGTCATCCGACGGCGTCCTACGTCGTTGGTCGCAGGGAGTTGTGCCGAGATGATCCGCAGGCTTCTGAGAGCCGTCCCGGCGATCGGCCTCGTCGGTGTCCTCGCCGGGGCGGTGTTCGCCGTCGCTGTGGTGGTCTCCACGCCGAGCACGGCGCAACAGCGTCCGCGCCCGGTCGAACGGCCGCCGTGGAAGGACGTCTGTTGCGGCGGCCCGTGCTGTGCCAAGCCGCGGCCGACCCGCTGAGGAGAGAGATCGTGGCTTTCGCCGAGCGACGTGGAGAGGACGACGACGAAGCGACCGGCCGGCGCCTGCCCGGCGCATCGGTGATCGCCCGTTGGGTGGTGATAGGTGCGGTGGCGGCGGGCGGCTGGGGCTGGGGCGCCTACGAGCATTTCGTGTTGCGGCCGGCGAGTGCCGATGCGGCGCGGATCGGCACCACCCTCGATCTCGTCGACCGGTTCGTCGACACCCCCGCCCATCACGCCTACGACCAGCTCGCCGACGATCTGCGGCCCTGGTGGGAGCAGATCGACGAGTTGCAGCGCAAGATCCAGTCGGCGCCCGACGACGCCGGCCGCGATGCGATGATCGCCGAGCGCGATGCTTCGCTGGTCCGTTTCGTCGGCGAACACGGGCTGGCGCCGAAGCTCGATCTGCTGATCGGGTCGTTCGACGAATTCACCCGCTGCCTCGACACCGGCGGCTGCGACGAGGAGACCCTGGCGCGGGCGATCTCGATCGACGTCAAACGGATCTGGCGGACCTTCCGGCCCTACGTCCTCCACCGGCGCGGCAACGGCCGGCCGGAAGACCGCGACTACGGCCGCCACCTGGAAGATCTCTACTTCCGCTTCGTCGGCTGATCTGCCGGTCCGGCCTCAGCGCCGCCGCGCCAGGAAGGCGGCGAAGGCGGCGGCGGCTTCCGGCGAGGCGAGACGGCGGGCGAACTCCTCCGCTTCGAGATCGATCCGGGCGAGCACTTCGTCGCGGCTGGTCGGCGCGCCGCTCTTCAGCAGCCGGCGGGCGGCGGCGAGGGCGGCGGCGGGCTTCGCCGCCAGCCCGTCGGCGGCGGTCCGGGCGACCGCGTCGAGATCGTCGGCGGCGACGATCCGGTTGACGAGGCCGACCTCCTTCGCCCGATGGGCGTCGAAGGGAGCGCCGAGACAGAGCAGCTCGAAGGCGGCGGCGTGGCCCATCAGACGCGGTGCCAGCAGGCTGGAGCCCGCTTCCGGCACCAGCCCGAGGTCGAGGAACGGCGTGCGGAACACCGAGCGGTCCGAGGCGTAGACCAGATCGGCGTGCAGCAGCAGCGTGGTGCCGACGCCGACCGCGAGCCCGTCGACCGCGCAGACCAGCGGCTTGTCGAGGGTGGCGAGCGCCACCAGGAAGGCCAGCACGTCGTCGCCGAGCCGGCCGGACGCGGCGGAGGCGGCGAACTCCTCGACGTCGTTGCCGGCGGTGAAGGCGCCGGGGACACCGAACAGCAGATGGACGGCGACGCCGGCGTCTTCCTCGCCGGCGAGCAGCGCCCGGGTGATCGCCGCATACATCGCGCCGGTCAGCGCGTTCTTCTTCTCCGGCCTGTCGATGCGGATCTCCGAGACCCGCCCGCGGCGCTCGACGACGACGCGGGCCGGGGCCGGCGCGGTTTGCTCACTCATCGGTTCCTCCCGCGGCCGGATCTCCGGCGTCTCGCGATCGATATGGGCGTCAGGCGTCGAGGACGGCCGCGGCGGCGGCGAGGCTCGCCGCCCCGGCGACCACCCGGTCCTTCAGCACGGCCACTTCGCCGATGAGATTCTCGGCGAGGAACCGGACCAGCGCAATGCGACCGGGCGCATCGGGGTCTCCGTCCGTCTCCGCCGCGACGCAGCCGGTGGCGAGCCAGGCGGTGCCGGCGACGAGGCTCATCAGCCGCAGGAACGGCGTCGCCCCGGCGAGAGCCTCGGCGGGATCGCGATCCGGCGCGGCGAACCAGCCGACCGTCGCCTCGAGATCGTCGAGGGCGCGGGCGAGCCGGACCGAGGTCTCGCCGAAGTCCGCCCGGCCGGCGGTGGCGGCGACCGCGCCGCGCCACTCGGCGACGAGTTCGGCGACCGCGGCGCCGCCGGCGAGCGGCAGCTTGCGGGTGACCAGGTCGATCGCCTGGATGCCGTTGGTGCCCTCGTAGATCGCGGCGATGCGGGCATCGCGCAGGAACTGCGGAGCGCCCGACTGTTCGATGAAGCCCATCCCGCCGAACACCTGGATGCCGAGATTGGCCACGTCGATGCCGACGTCGGTCGAGAACGCCTTGGCGAGCGGAGTGATCAGGCTCGCCCGGTTCGCCCAGGCGACCGCCGCCTCGCCCTCGCCGCGCCGGCTCATGTCGATGGCGAAGGCGCAGGCGTAGCAGATCGCCCGGGCCGCGGCGGTCAGCGCCCGGCCGGTGACCAGCATCCGGCGGACGTCGGGATGCGCGACGATCGGGCTCATCGCCTTGCCGGTCGCTCCGGGAGCGCGGCCCTGGCGACGCTCCAGCGCATAGGCATGGGCGTGCTGCATCGCCGCTTCGGCGATCGCCACGCCCTGGATGCCGACCGCGAGGCGGGCGTTGTTCATCATCGTGAACATGCAGGCGAGACCCTTGTTGGCCTCGCCGATCAGGAAGCCGGTGGCGCCGCCGCCGTCGCCGTAGACCATGGTGCAGGTCGGCGAGCCGTGGATCCCGAGCTTCGCCTCGAGCCCGGCGCAGACGACGTCGTTGCGGGCGCCGAGCGAGCCGTCCGGGTTCACCAGGAACTTCGGCACCAGGAACAGCGAGATGCCGCGGGTGCCGGCGGGAGCGTCGGGCAGGCGGGCGAGGACGAGATGGACGATGTTGTCGGTCATCTCGTGGTCGCCGTAGGTGATGAAGATCTTCTGGCCGAAGATCCGGAAGCTGCCGTCGCCGGCCGGCTCGGCTCGTGCCTCGAGCGCGGCGAGATCGGAGCCCGCCTGCGGCTCGGTCAGGTTCATCGTCCCCATCCACTCGCCGGAGACCAGCTTCGGCAGATAGATGCGCTTCAGGTCGTCCGAGCCGTGCTTCGAGATCGCCTCGACCGCGCCGATGGTCAGGGTCGGGCCGATCGCGAAGGCCATCGAGCCGGAGTTCCACATCTCCATGGTGGCGATCGACAGGAGCGTCGGCAGCTCCTGGCCGCCCCATTCGGCCGGACCGGAGAGCCCGTTCCATCCGGCCTCCGCCCAGTCGCGGTAGAGCTCGGTCCAGCCCGGCGGCATCACCACCCGGCCGTCGACCTGCGGCGTGTGGGCGGTGTCGCCGACCCGGAGCAGCGGCGCCACCCGCTCGGCGGCGAACCGACCGGCTTCGCCGATCACCGCTTCGAGCGTGCCGTCGGCGAGTTCGGCGAAGTCGCCGGTGGCCATCGCCCGGGCGAGCCCGGTCGCGTGCCGCATGGCGAAGAGGATGTCGGTTTCGGGAGCACGATAAGGCATGGAACGACACCTCCTTCACTCATTCGTCAACGATCGATCGCAGTGCGCTGGAAATGGCAGTTGACTGCGCTCGTCGCCTGCACTTCAAGACGAGGAGGCGTCGGCGGTCAATGGCGCTCCGGTCGGACTTTGGTCTCGAGGCGTCGTCGTCCCGGGCGTATGGGCGGATCGGATCCCCGCCGTGCGCGACCGGAGCATCCATGGCCTTCCACCGTCCCGCAGACCCCGAATCGACCGAGCGGGCGATCGCCGCCGCGGTCGCCGCCCTTTCCGCCGGCCGTCTCGTCGGCCTGCCGACCGAGACCGTCTACGGTCTCGGGGCGGACGCCACCGACGGCCGGGCGGTCGCGGCGATCTACGCGGCCAAGGGGCGGCCGCGGTTCAATCCGCTGATCGCCCATCTTCCCGATCTCGCCGCGGCGGAGGCGCACGGCGTCTTCGGCGAAGAGGCTCGGCGGCTCGCCCGGCGGTTCTGGCCGGGGCCGCTGACCCTGGTGGTGCCGAAGCGGGCGGACAGTCCGATCTCCGATCTCGCCACCGCCGGCCTCGACACGGTGGCGCTCCGGGTGCCCGCCGATCCGGTGACGCGGGGCATTCTCACCCGCTTCGGTCGCCCGGTCGCCGCACCGAGCGCCAACCGCTCCGGCCGGGTCAGCCCGACCAGCGCCGCCGACGTGGTCGCCGAGCTCGGCGACGCCGTCGCCGAAGTGATCGACACCGGGGCGACGCCGGTCGGCGTCGAATCGACCATCGTCGGCTTTCTCGGAGAACCGCCGGTGCTGCTCCGGCCGGGTGGTGTCACCCGGGCCGAGATCGAAGCGGTGATCGGTCGGCCGCTCGCCGATCCGCGGACCCGTACGGCGGACGACGATGCCGACGCGGTGCCGGTCGCCGCCCCCGGCATGCTCACCTCGCACTATGCGCCGGAAGCGAGCGTCCGGCTCGACGCGACCGAGATCTCCCCCGGCGAAGCGCTGCTGACCTTCGCCGGCGCCCGGCCGCGCGGTGCCGAACGGGCCGGGACGATCCTCGATCTGAGCCCCTCCGGCGATCTCGCGGAAGCCGCCGCCGGGCTGTTCAGGGCGTTGCGCAGCCTCGATGCGGCGGGCTTCGCGTCGATCGCGGTGGTGCCGATTCCGGCCGACGGACTCGGCGAGGCGATCCTCGACCGGCTCGGCCGGGCCGCCGCACCTCGCGGCTGAACGCGGACGACACGCATCGGCGCAGTCGACGCGGAGATGGCCCGGCGACGATTCGCGACCTCTGCGACGATCGTCGTAGACGAACGCCGTCGAGATCTTCGACTGTCGTAGGGTGAACTCGCCCGACGGCACACGAAATCGTCCGCGGGTGCGCGGCGATACCCGAAGGTATGACGGAAGACGTCGATTTCGCCCGCCCTCGACGGGTGACGGGCGGACCTCGATCCGCCATCGTAGCATCGTCATCGCGGCTCGGCGCCTGCGACGGATCGCCTCGTTTCGGCCTCCGCCGCGTCCCCCCGCGATCGCCCGCCGGTGACGGCGGTCGCGACCGTTCCGGAAAAGGGACGGCGCGGGGAGGAAGGGCGATCTCATGTCGACGTTGTTGATCCATCATCCGGCCTGTCTCGGCCATCAGACGCCGCTCGGCCACCCGGAGCGGGCCGACCGCATCCGGGTCATCGACCGGATCCTCGAGCACGAGCGTTTCCAGCCGCTCGAACGGGAGGCGGCGGCGCGCGGCACCCGGCAGATGGTCGAGCTCGCCCATCCCGACGCCTATTTCGACGAGATCGCCGACGCGGTGCCGGACGAGGGACTGAACCGCCTCGACGACGACACGACGCTGTCGCCGGGCTCGCTGGAGGCGGCGCTCAGGGCCGTCGGCGGTGCCGCTCAGGCGGTCGACGAGGTCTTCGAGGGGCGGGTCCGGAACGCCTTCGTCACCGTCCGTCCGCCCGGTCACCACGCCGAATCGAAGCGCGCGATGGGCTTCTGCCTGTTCAACAACGCGGCGATCGCCGCGCACTGGGCGCGTTTCCGGCACGGCGCCGAGCGGGTGGTGGTGATGGACTTCGACGTCCACCACGGCAACGGCACTCAGGACATCTTCTGGAACGAGCCGAACCTGATGTACGCCTCGACCCACCAGATGCCGTTCTACCCGGGCACCGGCGAGGTCTCGGAGACGGGGGTGGCCGACAACATCGTCAACGCGCCGCTCTGGGCCGGGGCCGGCGGCGCCGACTTCCGCGAGGCGATGAGCATCGCCGTGCTGCCGAAGATCGATGCCTTCCGGCCCGATCTGATCGTCATCTCGGCCGGTTTCGACGCCCACGCCCGCGATCCGATGAGCCAGATCAACCTGGTCGAGCCGGACTTCGCCTGGGTCACGGCGAAGCTGATGGAGATCGCCGACCGGCGTTGCGCGAGCCGTGTGGTGTCGATCCTGGAAGGCGGCTACGACCTCGAGGGTCTGGCCCGTTCGGCCGCCGCCCATGTCATGACTCTGATGAAGTCCTGACCGGAAGAACGACCGATGCCGTCCGCGGCCGGGGCCCGGACGGCATCGGAGACGTCGCGCCGAGGGTCAGCCGACGCGAACGCGCGGATCACCCGAGGCGACCGCTTCCAGAGCGTGCGCGATGCCGCGCAGCTCGGCGAGGCCCTTCAGACGGCCGATCGCCGGATAGCCCGGCTGCGCGCCGCGCTTCAGGTCGTCGAGGATGTCCTGACCGTGGTCGGGCCGCATCGGGATGTTGCAGTCCTTGCGGCCGGCCGCCTTGCGGCGCGCCTCTTCGCGCAGGATCGCGGCGATCACCTGGACCATGTTGGTGTGGCCGCCGAGGTGCTCGTCCTCGTAGAACGAGCAGGGCGTGCCGTCGGTCTCCAGGCAGACGTTGCGCAGGTGGACGAAGTGCACGTTCGGCC